>JBBRQW010000011.1:0-49184 GCA_038225765.1 Caulobacterales bacterium
TCGTCCCTGCCGGCCCAGAACGCCACCGGCAACTGGGTGAAGGTGGTCCAGCGCCTGCCGGTCCGCATCGCCTTCGACAAGCCGCCCCCCGCCCAGGCCGGCCGCGACGGGCTGTCGGCCAAGGTCACGGTGGACATTCGCCCAGGTTCCGGCGGCGCCGGGGCGGCGCCGGCCTCTCGCTAGCGGCCATGGCGTCCACCTCGGACATCGCCAACCGGGTTCCGATCACCATCGCCCTGATGCTGGCGACGGTGATGAATTCGCTCGACACCACCATCGCCAACGTCGCCCTGCCCCACATCCAGGGCAGCGTCTCGGCCTCGCCCGACCAGGTGACCTGGATCCTCACCTCCTACCTGATCGCCACGGCGATCATGACGCCGCTGTCTGGCTGGCTGTCGGTGCGCATCGGCCGCAAGCGGATGTTCATGATCTCCATCGCCGGCTTCACGGTGGCCTCGATGCTGTGCGGCATCGCCACCAATCTGGGCGAAATCGTCGCCTTTCGCCTGCTCCAGGGCCTGTTCGGCGCCTCCCTCATTCCGCTTTCCCAGGCGGTGATCCTCGATCTCTACCCGCCCCGCCGGGTCGGCCAGGTGATGGCGCTGTGGGGCGCGGCGGTGATCCTGGGGCCGATTTTCGGGCCGGTTTTGGGCGGATGGCTCACCGACAATCTGACCTGGCGGTGGGTGTTCTACATCAACCTGCCGATCGGCGCCCTGGCCCTGGCCGGCGTCACCTTCTTCATGTCCTCCGAGGGCGGCGAGCAGGGCCGGCCGTTCGATTTCCTGGGGTTCAGCTCGCTCATCGTCTTTATCGGGGCTTTCCAGCTGATGGTCGATCGCGGGCCGACCCTGGACTGGTTCTCGTCGCCCGAGATCTGCGCCGAGGCGGTGATCTGCGTCATTGGCCTCTATGTCTTCACCGTCCAGACCCTGGCCGCGAAACAGCCGTTTTTCCATCGCGACCTGGCGCTTGACGTCAATTTCGTCACCTGCACGGTGTTCGGTTTTTTCATCGGCATCCTCTTGTTTTCCACCATGGCCCTGTTGCCGCCGATGATGCAGCAACTGATGGGCTATTCTGCCCTGCAGAGCGGCGTCGCCACCATGCCCAGGGGCCTGGGCTCCTTCGTCGCCATGTTCCTGGTCGGGCGCCTGATCGGCCGGGTGGATACGCGGCTGATCCTGGCGGTGGGCCTGGCCCTGAGCGCCTTCGCCCTGTGGCAGATGACCCAGTTCGATCTTTCCATGACCTCGCGGCCGATCATCGTGTCGGGGATCTTCCAGGGCCTCGGCATCGGCCTCATCTTCGTGCCGCTGAGCACCCTGGCCTACGCCACCCTGGCCCCCCGCCATCGCCCCGAGGCGACGGGGGTCTACACCCTGGTGCGCAGCCTGGGGGCCAGCGTCGGCATCTCGATCATGGAGGCGCTGTGGACGACCAACGCCTCGGTGGTCCACGCGGGCCTCGCCGCCCACATCCGGCCCGGCGATCCGGTGGTCGCCGCCGGCCTGCCGGCGATGTTCAACCCGGCCACCACCGCCGGCCTGCAGGCCCTTAACGCCGAGGTGACCCGCCAGGCGGCCATGGTCGCCTATGTGAACGACTTCAAGGCGATGATGATCGTCACCCTGGCCTGCCTGCCCATGCTGCTCTTCATGCGCACCCCCAAATATCCCATGGAGGCGATGCATGCCGTGGCCGAATAGGCGCGCCGCCGCGGTGTCGGCGGCTCTCATGGCGGCGTCGAGCCTGTGCGCCTGCACGACCGTGGGCCCCGATTTCCACACCCCCTCGGCCCCCGCCGCGCCGGGTTACGCCATGGCGGGCGACGCGCGCCCGGCGGTCGCGGCGCTCACGCCCGACGCCCGGGTGGCGGGTCCGTGGTGGCGATCCCTGGGCTCGGCCGACCTCGACGCGGTGATGGCCGAGGCCTTGGCCGGCAACCAGACCCTGGCCGCCGCCGACGCCACCCTGCAAAGGGCGCGCGAGGAGGCGGCCAAGGCGCGCGGCGGCCTGGCGCCCCAGGCCGGCGCCATGGCGGGGGCGGAGCGCGAGCGGATCAACACCCAGGTGTTCGGCATTTCCGGCTTTCCCAGCCCGACCATCAACCTGTTCAGCGTCGGCGCCATGGTCTCCTACGACCTCGATATTTTCGGCGGCGGCCGGCGGCGCGTCGAAACCGCTTCGGCGGTGGCGGAGGCGCAAGGGCGGCGGGCCGACGCGGCCTATCTGACCCTCACCGGCGATGTCGCCCTGCAGGCGGTCCAGATCGCCGGCCTGCGCGCCCAGATCGCCGCCGCCGGCGACATCCTCGCCGACGATCGCCGCAACATCGCCATCGTGCGCGCCGCCGAGGTCGCCGGCGGCGAGGCGCCGTCGGCGACCACCGGCGGGGTGGCCCAGCTGGCCGAGGATCAGGCCCTGTTGCCGCCCCTCGAGCAGCGGCTGGCGAGCGCCCGCCACGCCCTGGCGCTCCTGGTCGGGCGCCCGTCCGCCGACTGGACGGCTCCCGATTTCGCCGTCGCCGACTTCAAGGCGCCGGCCCGCATTCCGGTCAGCCTGCCGTCGGAACTGGTCCGCCGGCGCCCGGACATTCTGGCCGCCGAGGCCGATTTCCACGCCGACGTGGCGCGCATCGGGGTGGCCACGGCGGACCTCTATCCCGACATCCGCCTGGTCGCCGGCGCCACCCAGTCGGCGCTGACCCCCGGCTCGATCTTCTCGTTCGGTTCCACCGGCTACAATTTCGGCGCCGCCCTGACCGCGCCCCTGTTCAACGGCGGGGCGCTGAAAGCCGAGAAGCGCGCCGCGGAGGCTCAGGCCCGGGTCTCCCTGGCCCAATACCGCCAGACGGTGCTGACCGCCTTCACCCAGGTCTCCGACGTGCTGACCGCCCTCGCCCACGACGACGACCAGGCCGCCGCCCTGACCAAGGCCCAGTCCACCGCCCGCGCCGCTCTCGACGATCAGCGGGCCGCCTACCGGCTGGGCGGGGCGCCCTTTCTGCCCATCGTCCAGGCGCAGCGCCAATACGACCGGGCGCGCCTGGCCCTCATCGAGGCCCAGGGCCAGCGCCTGGCCGACATCGTCAGCCTCTACGCCGCCACCGCCGCCGACTGGCGTCTACCGTAGCGCCCCGCAAAACCGCTGGATGCGCCCGCAGGCCTCCTCCAGCAGGTCGGTGGCGGCGGCGTAGCTGACGCGGAAGAAGGGCGACAGGCCGAAGGCCTCGCCGAACACCACCGACACCCCCTCGGCCTCCAGCAGTTCTTTGGCGAAGTCGGCGTCGCTGGCGATGAGGCGGCCGTTGGGCGCGCGTTTGCCGATCGCCCCGGCGCAGGAGGGAAAGACGTAGAAGGCCCCTTGGGGGGTAGGGCATGAGAGGCCGCTCGCCTGGTTCAGCATCGAGACCACCAGGTCGCGCCGTTCCTCGAACAGCCGCGCGTTTGGGGCGATGAAGGCCTGCGGCCCGTTCAGCGCCTCCACCGCCGCCCACTGCGAAATCGAGGCGGGGTTGGAGGTGGTCTGGCTCATCACCTTGCGCATGGCGCCGATCAGCGGCTCGGGGCCGCCGGCGTAGCCGATCCGCCAGCCGGTCATGGCGTAGGCCTTGGAGACCCCGTTCATGGTCAGGGTGCGCTCGTAAAGCGCCGGCGTCGCCTGGGCGATGGTCGAAAAGGTGAAGTCCCCGAACACCAGGTGCTCGTACATGTCGTCGGTGAGGATCCACACCTGGGGATGGCGCAGCAGCACCTCGCCCAGCGCCGCCAACTCACCCCGCGCATAGGCGGCCCCGGACGGGTTGGAAGGGGAGTTGAGGATCAGCCAGCGGGTGCGCGGCCCGATCGCCGCCTCCAGGTCGGCCGGCGCCATCTTGAAGCCGCGCTCGGCCGAGGTGGCGACGAAGACCGGCGTCCCCCCCGCCAGCAGCACCATGTCGGGATAGCTCACCCAGTAAGGGGCCGGGATGATCACCTCGTCGCCGGGGTTCAGGCTGGCGACCAGGGCGTTGTAGATCACCGCCTTGCCGCCGGGCGAGACGTTGATCTGGGAGGGGGCGTAGGTCAGGCCATTCTCGCGGGCGAACTTGGCGCACACCGCGGCCTTCAGTTCGGGGACGCCGTCCACGTCGGTGTATTTGGTCTTGCCCGCCCAGATGGCCTCGATCGCCGCCTGCTTGACGTTGGCCGGCGTATCGAGATCCGGCTCGCCGGCGTCGAGGGCGATGATGTCACGCCCCGCCGCCTTGAGGGCCCGCGCCTGGGCCGCCGCCGCCGCCGTCGCGGAAGGCTTGACGCGGCGCAGCGTGGCGGACTGGGCGAACCCGGACTGGGCAAACATCGGCGCGACTCGGGGGTTCGAGGGATTGAACGGCGCCGTTTCTTAAGGCGGCAAGGCGAGCGGCGCAAACGCGGAGGCGGCCTTGCGCCCCCTCCGTCACGGCGCGAGAAAGAGCGCCGCGCCACCTCCCCCGTTTCACGGGGAGGAAAGAGGAAAAAGCCAAGCCTCGTCCATTCCTCCCCCGTCCCCTTACGGGGGAGGTGGCGCGCGATGCTCTCTCGCATCGCGTGACGGAGGGGGCGCGAAACACCGACGCTCTCTGGAGAAAAACCCCGCCATGCGCCGGCTGATCGTTTTCCTCACCGCCCTGGACGCCCGCGCCTGGCGCAGCGTCGCGGGCGCGTTTTGCCTGTTCGGCGGGGTGGGGCGGGTGTTCCTGGTCGGGGCGCGCCTATGGGGCCTGGGCGACGCCGCATCGGCCCGCGCCTGGCTGGCAGCCGCGCCTGGGCCCTGGGCTCTCCCGGCGGCGGTGGCCGCCTTCGCCGCCCTGGCCTTTCTGGGTGCGCCGCAGTTCGTGCTGATCGCCGCCGCCGTGGTGGCGTTCGGGCCGGCTCTGGGCTCGATCTACAGTTGGGTCGGCACCCTGGTCTCCGCCCTGGTCGGCTTTTGGTTGGGCCGGGCGTTTGGCGCCCAAGCGTTCAAGGCCGGGGCGTTCAAGGCCGTGAAAAGCCCGGCCGTCGATCGGTTCCTGGCCCTGATCGGCGAGCGCGGTTTCGCCGCCAGCCTGATCGTCCGCCTGGTTCCCTTCGCCCCCTTCGTGGTGGTCAACATGGCCGCCGGCATGACCCCCATGCGGCTGGCTGACTTCACCGCCGGGACCGCCATCGGCATCCTCCCCAAGATCGCCCTGACCGCCTTCGCCGGTGGCTCGCTGGTCGCCGCCTTCCACGGGGGACGGCCGGAGTCGCTGGCATGGCTGGCCCTGGCGGCGGCGGGGTGGATCGCCCTGGGGCTGGTCGCGCGCGCCTGGCTCAAGCGGCGGGAGCGGGAGGCGGCGGCTTGATGACCGCCGCCCCCGCCTTGCGCCGGCGGCCCGGGCGGGGCAGGGGGAAGCCCCATGGTTAGAGCCCAGCGCATCGCCCCCCCGCCGGCCGCCGCCACGGCGCCCTGGACGCCGCCGGAGCGGCCGATCGGCTGCGCCATTCTCGGCCTGGGCCAGCGGGGCGCGAGTTTCGCCCGCCGCCTCGACCGTCTCGAAGGGGTCGAGCTGCGCTGGTTCGCCGACCTCTCCGTCGAGCGCATGGAGCAGGCCGCCGAGCGCTTGGCCGGGCCGCCGGCCAGGCTGACCGCCGACGCCCGCCAGGCCTTCGCCGATCCGGCGGTGGAGGCGGTGTTCATCGCCCTTCCCGACTGGCTGCATCGCCCCTTCGCCGTCGCCGCCTTCGAGGCCGGCAAGCACGTCTTCCTGGAAAAACCCCTGGCCACCACCCTCGCCGACGGCCGGGCGATCCTGGCCGCCTGGCGGGCTTCCGGCCGGGTGCTCCAGCTCGGTTACGTCCTGCGCGAGACGCCCTTCTACCAGGCGGTCCGGCGGATCGTCGCCGAGGGCGCTTTGGGGCGTATCCACGCGCTGCGGCTCACCGACGATCTGGGAGTCGCCCATGGGGCGAGCTTCATGCGCCGCTGGCACCGTCAGGCGGCCAACAGCGGCGGCCTGATGGTCCACAAGGGCTGCCACGATCTCGATCTGGTCTGCTGGCTGCTGGACGACCAGCCGGCGCGGGTGGCCAGTTTCGGCGGGGCGGAACTCTTCGCCCGGCCGGCCCCCGCCCCCTTCTGCTCGATCTGCCCCGAGCGGGGTTTCTGCCCTTATGTGGACACCGGCGCCTTCGAGGCGCGGACCGAGGCCCAGAAGGCCGATCCCACCGCCTTCGGCCTGGATATCTGCGTGTTCGGCGAGGGCCACGACATCGTCGACAACCAGGTGGTCGCTTTCGAGATGGCCGCCGGCGCCCGCGGCGCTTTCAGCCTGGGGATGCAGAACCCGCGCGGCTCGCAAAGGACCCTGTCGGTCCTGGGCGAGGCCGGCCGCCTGGACGGCGTCTTCGACCGGGGGGAATTCACCGTGACCCTCAACGACGGCGCCCGCCCCCAGAAATGGTCGATGAAGAACCCCGGCCCGGGCGGCCCAACCGGCGGCCACGGCGGCGGCGACGCCCGCATCCTGCTCGCCTTCCTGGACGCCTGCCTCGGCCGCGCCCCGCCCGAAGTCACCGATCCCATCGACGCCCTCCGAGGCCTCGCCTTCGCCCTGGCGGCGGAGGAGGCGCGCAAGCTAGGTGTGGTGGTGAGGGTGGGGGGCGATCTGGCCGTATCTGGTTGAGGCTATGAAACCGAAATCCCCGCATCGTCCGTCATCGACCCTCGTCGCCAGGCTCCAAAGGAGCCGCGCGCGATCAGGGTGACGGCGGGGAGATATTCCCCTATTGTCGCGGTTCGATGCGCGTGCTGCTCGCCTTCCTGGCCGTCCTGGGCCTCCTCGCCGCGCCGGTGACCGCCGCGGTCGCCCAGGCCGTGTGCGCTCATCACGGGCCCATGGCGGCGGCGGAGATGTCGGCGATGCCGGGCATGGCCTCCGCCGCCGCCCACAAGGCGGGCGCCGATTGTCGCCGCGATCGCTCCGGCCAACCGGGCAAGAAGGCCGCGGCGGGGTGCGCCCAGGCCTGCGCCGCGACCTGTGGAGTCGCGGTGGCCCTGGCGGCCTCGCCGCCCGGCGTGACGGCCCCGCCGGCGCGGACGGTCGCGCCCTTGGCGCCGGGGGTTTCATCCCGCCCCTACCAACCCCTGGGGCTCGACCCGCCTCCCAAGCCGATCGTCTGACGCCGCCCCTTTAGGGGCCGGCCGCCTTTGAACCCGCCCCGGCGATGCGTGGCTCCCAAAGCCACGCGCGCCGGCGCGACCCATCGACATCGAATTTACCCCATGGGAGCCCTCCATGCGCCCTGCCTGGTTTGTCGCCGCCTCGGCGACGCTCGCCGGCGTCGCCCACGCCGCCCCGCTCACCTACGCCGCCGCCCTGAAGCTGGCCGACCAGACCGCGCCGGCGATCGAGGCGGCCAGCCTGGAAGTGAAGGCCGCCCGCTCGGCCGCCGTCGCCGCCGGGCGCCTTCCCGATCCGACGCTTTCCGTGGGGATCAGCGATTTTCCGATTTCCGGCCCGCTGGCCGGACGCCCGGACCTGGACAATTTCACCATGCTGACCCTCGACTTTTCGCAGGATGTGCCGAGCGGCGCCAAACGGCGGGCCGGCCGATCGCGGGCGGCGGCCGACATCACCCAGGCCGAGGCCGGCCAAATCATTGAGCGGCGCAAGGTGCGCATCGCCGCCGGCCTGGCCTGGATCGATCTTTATTACGCGCGGCGGCGCCTCGCCGCCCTCGACCAGGTCGGCCGAGCGATCGCGCCCCTTCGAAGCACGGCCCCGGAGCAGCTCGCCTCGGACGCCCTGCGCCCCTCTCAGAGTGTCGAGCCCGAGCAGTTCGCCGCCGCCCTGGCCGACCGCCGCGCCGCCCTGGTCGCCGCCGTCGCCAGGCCCGCGCCGAACTCGGCCGCTGGGTCGAGGGCGGCGGGGCTGACGAGCCGGCCGGCGATCCACCCGAGCCGACGGTCGATCCGGTCGCCCTGAGAGCCAACCGCGACAATCTCCCCGATCTCGCGGTGAAGGCCGCCGCCATCGGCCAGGCGGAGGCGGACGCCGGCCTGGCCAGTGCGGCGACCCGGCCCGACTGGGGCTATGGGGTCGGCTACAGCCACCGCGACCCGCGCTTCGGGGACTACGTCTCGGCCAAGGTCACCGTGAGCCTGCCCCTGTTCGGGGCGACCCGCCAGGACCCGCTGATCGCCGCCAGCCTGGCGCGGGCCGACCGCGCCGCCCTCGACCGGCTTCAGACGCGCCGCGACCTGGCCGCGGCCTTGGACTCCGATCTCGCCGACCACGCCATGGACCATGAACGCCTGGCGCGGGCGCGGGAATCTCTCGTGCCCCTGGCCGATCGTCGGGCCCAGCTGGAGGCGGCCAGCTACGCCGGCGGGAACGCCAGCCTTTCGGAGGTGCTCGCCGCCTTTCTGGCCCTGGCCGAAGCCCGGGTCGACGTCATCGACCGCGAAGCGGCGGTGGCCCGTGACGGCGCCAAAATCGTCCTCACCTATGGGAGCCAACCCCAATGACCCCTTCGCCGTCATCGCCCAAAACCCGCGTGGCCCTGGTCGCGGCGGCGCTCGTCGTCGCGATCCTCGCCGGCTACGGCCTGTCGCGGCTGGGGACGGGGAAGGCGCCCTTCGTGGCGTCGGCCCCCCCGGCCAGCCCCGGCCGCAAGGTGCTCTACTATTACGACCCGATGGTTCCCGCCGAGCACTCGGCGACGCCAGGCAAGTCGTCCATGGGCATGGCGATGATTCCCCGCTACGCCGAGGGCGGCGTCTCGGGGGGCGGTCTCTCGGGGGGCGGCGTCCGCGTCGATCCCGCCGCCGAGCAGAACCTCGGGGTCCGGCTGACGACGGTGCGGCGCGGCGACCTCGCCTCCAGCATCGACGCGGCGGGGGTCATCGACTTCAACCAGCGCGACGTGGCCGTTGTCCAGGCCCGCGCCGCCGGCTTTGTCCAGCGGGTCTACGCCCGGGCGCCGGGCGACGTGGTTCGCGCCGGCGCGCCGATCGCCGATCTGCTGGTCCCGGCCTGGGGCGGGGCGCAAGGAGAGTTCCTGGCCGTGAAGCGCGTCGGCGACCCCGCCTTGACCGCGGCGGCGCGCCAGCGGCTTCGGCTTCTGGGCATGTCCGACGCCCTGATCTCCCAGGTGGAGCGGAGCGGGCGGCCCCACGACACCGTCACCGTCGCCACCCCGGTGGGCGGCGCGATCCAGACCCTGGACGTGCGCGCGGGCATGACGGTCGGCGCCGGCGCGACCCTGGCCCAGGTGTCGGGCCTCGCCACCGTGTGGCTGGACGCCGCCGTACCGCAAGCCCAGGCAAGCTTGGTTCGCGTCGGCGCCCCCGCCCGCGTCGATCTGGCGGCCTTTCCCGGCGAAATTTTCCATGGCCGGTCGCCGCCATCCTGCCGACCGCCCAGGCCGAGAGCCGGACTTTGACGGCGCGCATCGAACTTCCCAACCGCGGCGGCCGGCTCAGGCCAGGCATGTTCGCCACCGCCCATCTCGGCGGCCGGGCCGAGCCGGCGCTTCTCGTGGCTTCCGAAGCGGTGATCCGCACCGGGGCGCGCGACCTGGTGATGGTCGCCGGGGCGGGCGGCCGCTACCGGCCGGTGGAAGTCGAGGTGGGCCGCCAGGCGGGCGGCGAGACCCAGATCCTGGCCGGCCTCGCCGAAGGCCAGAAGGTCGTCGCCTCGGGCCAGTTCCTGCTCGATTCCGAGGCGAATCTGACCGGCGTCGATGTGAAGCCCGTCGGAAACGCCCGCCCGATGCCGCGGGGCGCCCGATGATCGCCGCCGTCATCCGCGCCTCGGTCAAGAACCGCTTCTTCGTCATTTTGGGAGCGATCGTCGCCTTGGCGGCGGGCGCCCTGGCGGTAAAGAACACCCCGGTCGATTTCCTGCCCGACCTGTCGGATGTCCAGGTCATCATCCGCACCGCCTATCCCGGCCAGGCGCCGCGCCTGGTCGAGGATCAGGTCACCTATCCCCTGGCCTCCACCATGCTTTCGGTGCCGGGCGCCAGGACCGTGCGCGGCTATTCCTTCTTCGGCGACAGCTTTGTCTATGTGCTGTTCAAGGACGGGACCGACCTCTACTGGGCCCGCTCGCGGGTGCTGGAATACCTCAGCCAAGCACAAAGCCGGCTTCCGCCGGGCGTGCGGCCGGCGCTGGGGCCCGACGCCACCGGCGTCGGTTGGATCTATGAATACGCCCTGGTCGATCGAACCGGCCGCCACGACATCGCCCAGCTTCGCTCGATCCAGGACTGGTTCCTGCGCTTCGAGCTGAAGACCGTGCCGGGCGTCGCCGAAGTCGCCTCCATCGGCGGCATGGTGAAACAATATCAGGTGGTGCTCGATCCGCAAAAGCTGGCCGCCTTCGGCGTCACCCAGCAGGCGGTCACCGAGGCCCTCAAGCGCGCCAACCAGGAAAACGGCGGCTCGGTGGTCGATATGGCGGAGGCGGAATATCTGGTTCGCGCCGACGGCTATCTGAAAACCCTCGACGATTTTCGCGCCGTGCCGGTGAAGGCGGCGGCGGGCGGCGTGCCGGTGACCCTGGGCGATGTGGCGACGGTGCAGATCGGGCCGGCCCCGCGCCTGGCGGTCGCCGAGCTGAATGGCCGGGGCGAAGTGGCGGGCGGGGTGGTGATCCTGCGCTCGGGCCAAAACGCCCGCGCCACCTTGGCGGCGGTGAAGGCCAAGCTTCAGGCGCTGAAGCGCGGCTTGCCGCCCGGCGTCGAGATCGTGCCCACCTACGATCGCTCCAGCCTGATCGACCGGGCGATCGACAACCTCGGGCATAAATTGATCGAGGAGTTTCTGGTGGTGGCGCTGGTCTGCGCCCTCTTCCTGTGGCACGCCCGCTCGGCCCTGGTGGCCATCGTCACCCTGCCGCTGGGGGTGTTGATCGCCTTCGCCGTCATGCGCGCCCAGGGCGTGGACGCCAACATCATGTCCTTCAGCGGCGTCGCCATCGCCATCGGGGCCATGGTCGACGCCGCCATCGTGATGATCGAGAACGCCCACCAGCATATCGAGCGCTGGGGGCGCGAACACCCTGGCGAGCGGCTGGCCGGCGAGGGGCGATGGCGGGTGATCACGCGGGCGGCGGTGGAAGTCGGCCCGGCGCTCTGCCTTAGCCTGCTGATCGTCACCTTTTCCTTCATCCCGGTGTTCACCCTGCAGGGCCAGGAAGGGCGGCTGTTCGGGCCGCTGGCCTTCACCAAGACCTACGCCATGGCCGCCGCGGCCATCTTGTCGATCACTCTGGTCCCGGTGCTGATGGGCTTTTTCATCCGCGGCCGCATTGCGCCGGAGAACGCCAACCCCTTGAATCGCTGGCTGATCGGCGCCTATCGGCCGGCGATCGACTGGGTGATGGCGAGGCCGCGCCTGACCCTCGCCCTGGCGGCCCTGGTGTTCGTCACCACCGCCTGGCCGCTCAGCCAGCTGGCCGGCGAGTTCCTGCCGACCATGAACGAGGGCGACCTGCTCTACATGCCCTCGGCCCTGCCCGGCCTCTCCATCGCCAAGGCGAGCGAACTGCTGCAACAGACCGACCGCCAGATCAAGACCGTGCCGGAGGTCAAGAGCGTGTTCGGCAAGGCCGGCCGCGCCGACACGGCCACCGACCCCTCGCCCACCGAGATGTTCGAGACCGTCATCCAGTTCAAGCCGCGCGCCGAGTGGCGAGCCGGCATGACGCCGGACAAGCTGGTGGAGGAACTGGACCGTCGGGTGAAACTGCCGGGCCTGGCGGCGGTGTGGGTGCAGCCGATCCGCAACCGCATCGACATGCTGGCCACCGGCATCAAGAGCCCGATCGGGGTGAAGGTCTCCGGCGACGATCTGGCGCAACTCGACCGGATCGCGCGCCAGGTGGAGGCGGCGGCCAAGACCGTGCCCGGCGTCAGTTCCGCCCTGGCCGAGCGCCTGAGCGGCGGACGCTACATCAATGTCGCCATCGACCGGGCGGCGGCGGCCCGCTACGGGCTCAACATCGCCGATGTGCAGTCGGTGATCTCCGGCGCCGTCGGCGGCGAGACGATCGGTCAGACGGTGGAGGGCCTGGCGCGCTACCCGATCAGCGTGCGCTATCCGCGCGAAACCCGCGACAGCCTCGAAAAGCTGCGCGCCCTGCCGATCCTCACCTCGACGATGCAGCAGATCACCCTGGGGACGGTGGCCGCCATCTCGATCGGCGATGGCCCCTCGACCCTGCGCAGCGAGAACGGCCGGCCGACCACCTGGGTCTATATCGACACCCGCGGGCGCGCCCTGACCTCGGTGGTCGCCGACCTTCAGCGGGCGGTGAACCGCCAGGTGAAGCTCTCGCCGGGCGTCAGCATCGCCTACACCGGCCAATTCGAATATCTCCAGCACGCCGTGAGCCGCCTCAAGGTGGTCGTCCCGGCGACGTTGGCGATCGTCTTCATCCTCCTCTATTTCACCTTCGGCCGCCTGGACGAGGCCGCCCTGATCATGCTCACCTTGCCCTTCGCCCTCACCGGCGGCGTCTGGGCGATCTATCTTCTGGGCTATCGCCAGTCGGTGGCCACCGCCGTCGGCTTCATCGCCCTGGCCGGCCTGTCGGCGGAGTTCGGGGTGGTGATGCTGATCTATCTCAAGCACGCCTTGGCGACGCGCCCCGCCGCCCCTTCCGAAGCCGAGGTGGAAAGCGCGATCAAGGACGGGGCGGTCCTTAGGGTGCGGCCCAAGGCGATGACCGTCGCGGTGATCGTGGCCGGCCTCGCGCCTATCCTGCTGGGCCGCGGCGCCGGCTCGGAGGTGATGAGCCGGATCGCCGCGCCGATGATCGGCGGCATGATCACCGCGCCGCTGCTCTCCATGCTGGTGGTGCCCGCCGCCTTCCTCTTGATGCGCCGCCCGCGCGCTCGGACGGCCCGCCTCGGCCCTTCCGGCTCGAAGGCCGACCCCTTATAGCGACGCCGATGAACGCCGACCCCGTCCGCCTCCGCTCCACCCTGACCTGCCCGATCTGCGGCGCGCGGGCCACCGAGACCATGCCCACCGACGCCTGCCAGTATTTCTACGACTGCCCGGCCTGCGCCGCCGTCCTCAAGCCGAAAGCCGGCGACTGCTGCGTCTTCTGCTCGTACGGCGACGTCCCGTGCCCGCCCGTCCAGGCGGCGGGCGCGGGCTGTTGCGGCTGAGGGAGGGGCTAGATCAGGACCACCGCCTGTGCGCCGCCCCGATGATGGACATGGCGAATTGATTAATAAATTCAACAAGTTATTTGGAAGTGTGTGCACGGATTGCACACAGATGTTCGCGTTCTCTTTCGCTCCCCCTTGGTCGGCTCCATCCGGCAATCTGCAATTCGGCGACAAATATGGCAGACACCCGCTGCCGAGCGCCGATTGCACACCTAAGGCGCGTAGAAAGCGGTTCCTCGTTGGAGCGCGCCAGACAGCGGGCAGCGTCACCAGGTCGGATGGGCGGGCAGGTGATGGCCAAGTTCGACCGCCTTCTTACGCTGGGCAGGCGTGAGGACGGACCAAAATCGGTGGACGCGCGCGGTCGTCATGTTACGCAAATCCTCGATGTGCTGGTGGCGGCGCAACTCGACCTGGAAGAACGACGGATGATGGTCGATACGGTGCTGTTGCAGTTTCCAAAACACCACGGCGGCGTATTTTGGGGTCAGCTTCTTTTTGCGGCGGTAGTAGTCCAGCGCACCGGAGAGGATCGGACTGTCTTCTGACGCCGCCAACTTCACCAGCGCGGCCACGCAGGCGTCGAGTTGCATTTTCTGCGTCAGCTTCTCGAGGCGACGTTTCGCCTCCTCGGGCGTCAGCCGTCGATCGCCCTGCAGTACGGCCACATCGAACTGCAGAATACAGTGCGAACCGACCCACAGCGTGCCACCGGTGAAGCGGTTGCCGATTTCGAAGTGATAGCGCAGGTCCTGCTGGCCGCAGAGCTCACAGGTTTCCACCGGCTGCCCTTGGTCAATCGTATTCTCCGTAAAGGCCCATTCGGTAAAGGCTTGCGGCAAGGTGGCGGCCACCGACAGGGGCAAGATGTTGTCGTGGACCCTCTGGGCGTAGCCGCCCATTGCGATCTCCTAGCTTCCCCACGCCCGCAGCCGTTGGGCGACAGTAATGTCGGCCAGACGCAGGCCGCGACGCAGGATCTCGGCGCGGACTTCCTCGTAGATGGGTGCAGCGCCCCCAGGGTCGGTGATGGTCATCAGGAGCGCGAACGGCACGCCTTGGTCGGGGTACACGGCGCCTGCCCGCGTCAGGGCTTTCAACGACAGCTTCCATTCGCTGGTTGTGCCGCAGCCGCGCGGCATGTTCCTATCGTAGAGCTTGATCGGCGTCCACTTCAGGCCGCTCTCCAGGAGGTAGCGTTCGGTATAATCGAGGTGCTGGGGCAGTTGGCTGTCGCAATGGTTCAGGCGCTGCTGGGGGTATGGGACGATCTCGCCGTCTGCATTTTCCTGGGCGGAGAAAGCGAGACGGTCGGCGGGTGTGGGCATGCGGATCTCGTCGATCGCCCCCACCTCGCTACGATGGGCGGAGACCCGTTCCTCCATCACGCCGGTCTCTTTGTTCTCGACGACACGAGGTTCGATTTCCGCACGGCGATCAATTATGTCGTTGAGCCGATCGAACGCGTCGGGCGTGGTCTGGAAGTACATCTGCCCGATGGCCGCGCCCCTACGAGAGCGAACCGGTTCGGTGCCGTGAACAGTACGCCGAGGGGCCGGTAGCTTTTGGCGAGACCTTCCTCGCGCATCTGCACCATTACGAATCCGGCTGGACTTTCTTCGGCTCGCAGATTCGCGCTGGCCTCGGCCAATTGTTTTCGGATGCGGGCCTTGTGACGTTGGAACCCGGCGTTGTCGCCCGCAAAGAAGTCGCGGTTGGGTCCACGCGTCCCTGTGGGCTGGACCTGGATCAGCCGCTGAGTGTCCAAGAAGACCTGGATGGGGCGCGTAGATGGCTCGGCCATGGTCGATCAGCCCTCCATCGGGGCGCCGCCGGCGTCCTTGCGGCGCCGGGAGACGGTGCTTTGGGAGAGGCCGACTAGGAGACCTGCCTCCCTCTGAGTGAGACCTCCGGCGTCGATAAGAGCCGCAGCGAGGTCGTCATTACCGCCAAGAAGCAACGCTCGGCGCTGGACGCCGAACAACTGGCCGCTAAGGATCGCCTGGCGGCGGAGGGAGGGAAGAAGGGCCCTTCGGCGCGAGCCGTTGGCGCCGTTCGCCTCCTTCATGACCAGGAAGCGCTTGCCGCCCGTGATCAGGGTTTCGATGTCGGCGCCGCTCATCCCCTCGGTCATCCAGACCAGCATCTTCATCTCCGCGTCTCCAGGCGCCAGCGGCGGGAGAAAGCGTTCGAGCAGGATCTCTCGCGCGACGGTGTCCGGCAGTGGGATTTCGATCCGCCCGTCAAAACGGCGCCAGACGGCCGCGTCGAGGAGGTGGTCGTGGTTAGTCGCCGCGAGCGTGAAGCCGCGTCGGCCCCGTGCGTCGAGGCACTGCAACAGCGCGTTCACGACGCGTTTGATCTCGCCGACCTCCTGGGCGTCGTCCCGCGCCTTGGCAATTGCGTCGAATTCGTCAAGGAAGAGTACGCAGCGATAGCGGTCGGCGAAATCGAACAGCGCGCCGATATTGCGGGCGGTGGTCCCGAGGAAAGAGGATACCAAGCCGTCGAGTCGCGCCTCCACGATCGGTAGGCCCAGCTTCGCCCCGATATAGCGCGCAAGCATGGTCTTTCCGACGCCAGGCTTGCCATAAAGCAGACACCGCATGTTCGGCTGTACGCCTAGGGCGGCGAGCTCCTCAGTGCGCGCCCATTCGCCGATGAGGTCATCGAGTGCTTCAGCTAGAACCGGCGTCAGCACCGGCGAAACGCCAAGGTTGTCGTCCGGAAAGATCACTCGGACCAAGGGAGTGCCAGTCTCCCGATCGTGTGGGAGGGGCGTATTGCGACCGAGCTTTTCACCGGGGAGAGTCGGTGCCATCGACGCCTTGGCGCGCATCTGCTCTAGCGACATGGGGCCACCGCCTGGCGGCGCTCTTCGCGATTCAGAAGTTGGCGGGAGACCCCCGCGCCACGGGCTCGTCAAGCTGACGCTTCGCTGGATAAGACCGTATATATAAGATACAAGCGAATTTTCCGGCCATTTTATGAGACCTAAAATGCAATCCTGGGCTCTAGAATCTCTGCCTCCAGCGGTGCGGCGGTCGCTCGGCAAGCTCGGCGCCGACATCGCGACCGCAAGGCGCAAACGCAATCTGACCGCGGAAATGATGGCGGAGCGCGTCGGCGCGGCCAAAACCACCTACCTGAAGGTGGAGAAGGGCGCCCCAACCGTTTCGATGGGGATCTATGCCATGGCGCTATTTGCCTTGGGTTTCGGCGATGCGATCGGCGAAATCGTCGATCCTCATCGCGACGACGTCGGCCTTCTGCTCGATGTTGACCGCCTGCCCAAGCGCGTGCGGCCGAAGAAGGCCCCGGCGCCGCTATGAAGCGGACTATCGCCGTCGCCTTGGGCGACAACGGCTGCAGCCTCGCATCGCTTCGATATGACGTCCAAGGCGCGCGCGAAAACGCCGCGTTCGAATACGACGCTGAGTGGCTGACCGCCGAGGACCGCTTTGCGGTCGAACCTGGCCTGCCGCTGGTGGCGGGTCCGCAATTTCACCGCAAGGGCCGCCTCGGTTCAGTCTTCCATGGCGCGGTCGCCGATACCGAACCGGACGGCTGGGCGCGCCGCGTGATCCTGCGCGACCACGCGAAGCGTCGGCAGGAGGCGCGAAGGGCAGGGGGGGGCGGCGAAGTGGCGGCGCTGAACGCGCTCGACTTCCTGTTGGCCGTCGACGACGTCAGCCGGGTGGGTGCGTTACGCTTTCGGGACGAACATGGGATTTTTCAGCGCGCCGCCGAGGATAGCCGACGGACCGCGCCCCCGCTGATCGAACTTGGGATGTTGCTGTCCGCGTCGCGCGCCGTGGAGACCAATAGCGAGACGGCGGCCGATCTGCGCTTCCTCAGGGGCCGCGGCACCTCGCTGGGCGGCTTGCGCCCCAAATGCACCATCGTCGACGCGGACGGGCGGCTGTCGATCGGCAAGTTCCCGAGCGTGGCCGATGATCGCGCGGTCACCAAGGGGGAGGTCCTGGCGCTCCGGCTGGCCGCCGCCGCTGGGATCGACGCGGCCGAGGGCCGCCTGGTGGAGAGCGAAGGCGAGAGCGTCGCGGTGATCCGGCGCTTTGACCGCCCGGACGGCGGGGGGCGGCTGATGTACGTCTCCGCCGCCACCATGCTCGGTGTCGAGGCCGACGCGGGCGAGCATGCTTACACCGAGATCGTTGACGCCCTGAGAGCCTACGGGGCGTCGCCTCAGGCCGACACCGAAGAACTGTGGCGGCGGATCGCCTTCTCCATGCTCATCACCAATGTCGACGACCATCTGCGCAACCATGGTTTCCTGCACGTCGATCGGGGTCAGTGGCGGCTCGCGCCCGCCTTTGACGTCAATCCGTTCCCCGAGCGAGCGCGGGAGCTGAAGACCTGGATTTCGGAGGATACCGGACCCGAGGCGACGATCGAGGCGCTGATGTCGGTGCTGCCCTATTTCCGGATCGCCGCGCCTCGGGCGCGCGAGATTCTCGGGGCGGTCGAGCAGGCCGTGTCGCATTGGCGTGCCGTGGGAAGCCGCCTCGGCATGAGCTCGTCCGAACTCGATCAATTCGCCGATGCGTTCGAGCACGGCGAACGGGGCGCGGCGCGCCGACACGCGCCATAGCGCTCGGCTGTTTGCAACTGACCCGGCAGCCGGCTTTTACCGGACGGCGCTATTTCAGCGCGTGCTGAAACTGTGCCTTCCGCCGCCCGGACAGGGCCAACGCGAAGCCACTATTGGACTCGCCATTAGAACGAGCTTAATGTAATTCACCTACGACATTAAATCGGTATAACGCCATCTAAATATAACATTATGCCCATCGCCCATCGCCCTTCGATCGCCACCCATCGCGAGCTTCGCAAGCTCGGCGAGGATATCCGCAATGCGCGCCGGCGTCGCCAGCTCACCATGGCGATCCTCGCCGAGCGGGCCTTCACGACCCGCCAGACGCTGCAAAAAGTCGAGGGCGGAGATTCGATGGTCGCCATGGGCACCTACGCGGCTGTGCTCCAGGCCCTCGGTTTGCTTAATGGCTTGGGCGAACTGGCCGCTTTCAGTCACGATGAGGTCGGTCTGTCGCTGTCCGACGAAAACCTCCCCAAGCGGGTCCGCCTGCGTTCTAGGGGGCCAAGTCCGGAGCTAGGATTGCCCATGCCTGACCAGCCATCCTTTCATGGCTTTGAACCGCCGCCGCCGTTCTCGCCGACGGATCGATTGTTCCTCGGGGCTTTCCTTGACCCGAACGCGGCCGAACGGGCCGCCAGCCTGTCTCAGAACCTGCGGGAAGAATTTAACTTGAGAGGCAGACCACTTGCGCCGGATCGTCTGCACATCACCCTGCACCACATCGGCGACTATACCGGCCTGCCGCCGCAGGTGGTCGCTGCTATCCGCGACGCGGTGGCCACGGTTAGGGCGAGTCCGTTTGAAGTCGAATTCGACCGGGTGGCGAGTTTTGCCGGCCGGCCGGGCAATCGGCCGCTCGTCCTGCGCGGCGGCGACGGTCTCGCCGAACTGATGAAGTTTCAGCGTGGTCTCGCCGCAGCGATCACCCGGGCCAGGGTCGGTCGCCCGGTCGCATCGCAGTTCACGCCGCATGTGACCTTGCTCTACGACGATACTCAGGTTGAGGAGCGGGCCGTGGAGCCGATCCGTTGGACCATGAAAGAGTTTATCCTGGTGCACAGCTTGCTCGGCCAGACGCGCCATGTCCCGCTGGCGCGATGGTCACTCAGCGGCTGATGGCTCGGTGACAGTCGCGAGAATCTTGGTCGTCGCCTCCGACGCACCCGCTAGATCTGGAATGCGGGGGGTCATCACCAGTGCAGACACGGTTCGGCGAAGGCGTCGAGTGGGCGAAAATGGCATATTTCACCGAAACGCAGGGAGGCCAGAAGCGAGATCAGCGGTCGCACACGCCGTGTCGTAAATGCATGAGATCCTGCGAGAATCTGTTCAGTGGGACATTGACGCCTCCATGACGAAAAATACCCCGAAAAATCAATTGGTTGGTCACCGATTATCCGTGGCACCCATGATGGACTGGACCGACCGCCATTGCCGGGCGTTCCATCGGGTGCTGACGGGGCGGGCGCGGCTTTACACCGAGATGTTGACCACCGGGGCGGTGCTGCACGGCGACCGGGCGCGGCTGCTGGCGTTCGATCTCGCCGAACAGCCGGTGGCGCTGCAGCTCGGCGGGTCCGACCCGGCGGCCCTGGCGGCGGCGGCGCGGATCGGCGAGGACTTCGGCTACGCCGAGATCAACCTCAATGTCGGCTGTCCCTCGGATCGGGTGCAGAGCGGCCGCTTCGGGGCCTGCCTGATGGCCGAGCCGGCCCTGGTCGCCGAATGCATGGCCGCCATCGGCGCGGCGGTCGCGGTCCCGGCCACCGTCAAGTGCCGCCTGGGGGTGGACGATCAGGCGCCCGAGGAGAGCCTGTTCCGCCTCGTCGACCTGTGCCGTCAGGCGGGGGTGCGCGTATTCATCGTCCATGCCCGCAAGGCGTGGCTCAAGGGCCTGTCGCCCAAGGAAAACCGCGACGTGCCGCCGCTCGACTACGCCCTGGTCCATCGCTTGAAACGCGAGCAGCCGGATCTGACGGTCGTGATCAACGGCGGCGTCGCCTCGCTGGACGAGGCCGCCGGCCATTTGGCGCATGTGGACGGGGCGATGCTGGGCCGCGCCGCCTATCACCAACCGGCCATCCTGGCCGATGTCGATGGGCGGCTGTTCGGCGCGGCGGCGCCGGCCTTGACGCCCTTCGAGGCGGTGGAGCTCTATCTGCCCCATGTGCGGGCGCAACTCGCCCGCGGCGTTCATCTGGCCGCGATGACCCGCCACATGCTCGGCCTCTTCCATGGCCGCCCCGGCGCCCGCGGCTGGCGCCGGACGCTCACCGTCGAGGGTGTCCGGGCAGGGGCCGACGCCTCGACGATCGAGCGGGCGCTGGACGCGGTGAGGGAGGCGGAAGGCGCGGCGCGGGTTAACCCGGCGCGGGAGTTGGCCCCCGCCGGCTGAGCGCGGATGAAAGCCGCACAACTTCTTCGTCACGCTCCCCTCCCCCTTGCGGGGAGGGGTCCGGGGTGGGGGTGTAACACCGACAGCCGGGAAGCACCCCCCATCCGGCGCTCGCGCGCCACCTTCCCCCGCAAGGGGGGAAGGAACCCGTATTGCATCCCGTGACTGAGGGGGCGTCGGGCGGCGGGCCCTAAGCCGAACGCCCTTGACTCACGGTTTCGGGGCCGCCTTGCCCGGCTTGCCGCCGAAGGCTTCGCGAACCTCGTCCTCGGTGATCCGCGCGCCGGGATTTCCCGGCTGGCCGAGGTTCTGCTCTTCGGTGCCGTCGCCCATGACGCCGGGCTGCGATCCGTCGTTCTTCGGTGGCTCGGGGGTGTCGGGCATGGGGCTCTCCAGAATGGGCGTCGGGTAAAACAATTCCCGCCGCCGTGTTCCGTTCCCCCGTGGCCGCGCGCGTCAGGCCAGGCCCAACTTCTCCGGCGCGATGCGCGAGCGCCGCGCCGGCAGGCCGGCCATGACGGCGGCGCGCTCGGCGTCGGTCAGCCGCTCCCAGGCGGCCACCTCGGTCAGGGTGCGAAAGCAGCCCAGGCACAGGCCGCTCTCGCCGTCGATGACGCAGACTTTGACGCACGGGGTGGCGACGGCAGTCATGGCCGCCGCCTAGCGCGAAAGCAGGGAGGCCGCAAGACGTTCAAATCGCCGTGAGTTTTATTACAAAAATGATAGATTAAGTCTTTGTAATCCAAAACATTTACTCGAATTAACTTGGAAAAGTCGCCGACGCGAGCATCCTGCCGCCGTCCAACCCCAAGGAGGAACTGCAAATGCTCAAGACCCTCATCGTCGCCGCCTCGCTGGCCGTCTCGACCGCCGCCGCCGGCGCCCTCTGGGCCGCTCCGGCCCATCTCACCGATAGCCAGTATCTCACCGCCGTCCGCTGCCAGGCCCTGATCGCCTCGCCGAACCTCGGCCGCGGCGACACCGCCGCCGTGGACGCCGTGATCAAGAACGAGCGTCAGGGCCGCGTGGGCGCCGTGTTCGACCGCGCCGCCGAGATGCGCGCCGACGCCGTCCGTCAGGCCGGCCACGCCGGGCCGACCGAGAAAGCCCAGCTGATCGCCGAGCGCAACGGCGTCTGCCAGGCCTACGACGGGGGCGGAACGACCACCGCCGCCGCCCAGATGGCCCAACCCACCGGCGCCAACTAGGCTTGACGCACCCGCCTCCCTCCACTCCTTCGCGGTCCCCCCCCCGGTAAGAGGACGGGGGAGGATCACGGCAGTCAAATCCTCCTCCGCGAAGCGGGGTAGGGGGACCGCCGAAGGCGGTGGAGGGGGCGGGGGACGCGCGCCGGTTCAACCAAGACCGGCGCCGCTCTATCCTCCACCTCCACATCGATGACCAGCGGCAAGTGGTCGGAGGCCAGGCGGGTCAGGGGCGTGACCGGCGCGGCCAGGCGGACGACGCGGAGTCCGGCGCTGATGAAGGCGTGGTCGATGCGCATCACCGGCATGGCCGAGGGAAAGGTCGCCACCCGCCGCGCCCGCCCCCCGCGACCGCCGGGGGCGGCGGCCATGCGCGCCCTGCCCCGCGAAAAAATTCGCGGGACGATGTCGATTTCCGAAAAACCCATTCGTCGTTCCGATACCGGGCCGATGAGGCCGGCTCAAACAAGGAGACAGGCGATGCGTGTGATGGTGTTCGTGAAGGCGACCGAGGACAGCGAAAAGGGCATTTCCCCCACGGCCGAGACGGCTCAAATGTTCGAGGCGATGGGGAGATACAATGAGGAGCTGGTCAAGGCCGGCGTCATGCTCGCCGGCGACGGCCTCAAGCCTTCTTCTCATGGCAAGCGCATCGCGTTCGATGGTCCCGGCCGTACCGTCATCGACGGGCCTTTCGCCGAAACCCGCGAGCTGGTCGCCGGCTTCTGGCTCTGGGAAGTCAAGGACATGGACGAGGCGGTCGCCTGGGTGAAGCGCTGCCCCAACCCCATGCCGGGGCCGAGCGAGATCGAAATCCGGCCGCTGTACGAGATGGGTGATTTGCAAGAGCATCTGACGCCGGAGGCCAAGGAGATTCATGACCGGGCGCGCGAGAAGCTCGGCGGCGCCTGAGACCGTCGGCGGCGGCCTGCTTGCCCGCCTTAGGGCTTTGGCCGACAAGGCGGCATGACGGCAGGCGACACGCACCGGGCGATCGAAGCGGTTTTTCGCATCGAACGGGCCAGGCTCATCGCGGGCTTGGCCCGCATCGTGCGCAATGTCGACCTCGCGGAGGAACTGGCGCAGGACGCCTTGGTCATTGCCCTGTCCGAATGGCCCAGGACCGGTGTTCCGGCCAGTCCCGGCGCTTGGCTGATGACAGCCGCCAAACGGCGCGCCATCGACGCGATCCGCCGCGACAAGATGCGCGAGCGCAAGCATGAAGAGATCGCGCGGGAGCTGGACGCCGAGTTCAATGGCGCGGCCGAGGCGATCGAAGTGGCCATGAACGACGATCTTGGCGACGAGCTGCTCGGCCTCATCTTCACGGCCTGCCATCCCGTACTTTCGGCCGACGCCCGCGCGGCGCTTACGCTGCGTGTCATCGGCGGCCTGACGACGGACGAGATCGCCCGTGCTTTCCTGTCGAGCGAGGCGACGATCGCTCAGCGCATCGTCCGCGCGAAGAAGACGATCGGAAAGGCCGCGCTGAGCTTCGAGGCGCCCCACGGCGCCGAACGCGCGGCGCGGCTCTCCTCGGTGCTGGAGGTCATCTATCTCATCTTCAATGAAGGCTATGCGGCCACGGCGGGCGACGATCTTGTCCGGCCGAGCCTGTGCCTGGAGGCGCAAAGGCTGGGCCGCATGCTGGCGGGGCTGACGTCCGAGGATGCCCCCGAGAATGCCGAAGTGTTCGGCCTGCTGGCCCTGATGGAAATCCAGGCGTCGCGCCTGCCGGCGCGCACCGGGCCGGACGGCGCCCCCGTCCCGCTGACGAGCAGAATCGCGCCCGCTGGGACCGGCTGCTGATCCGCCGAGGCCTTGACGCGCTGGCCCGCGCCGAAGCTCTCGGGGGTGATGGCCCCTATGCGTTGCAAGCCGCGCTTGCGGCCTGCCATGCGCGCGCGCGAAAGGCCGCCGATACCGACTGGCCCCGCATCGCGGCCCTCTACGACCGGCTGCGAGCCGTGATGCCCTCGCCGGTGGTCGATCTCAATCGAGCGATCGCCCACGGCATGGCTTTCGGGCCGGAAGCGGGCCTGCGGTTGGTGGACGAGATTGCCGACGCCGCCGCCCTGCGCGTTTATGCGCCATTGCCGGCGGCGAGGGGCGACTTGCTGTTTCGGGCCGGCCGATTGGCCGAGGCCCGCCCCGAATTCGAGGCCGCGGCCAAGCTCACCCGCAACGTGCGCGAAGCGGCCTTCCTCCTCGCCCGCGCGGGCGCCTGTGACCGACAGCCTACCCCTCCACCTCCACATCGATGACCAGCGGCAGGTGGTCGGAGGCCAGGCGGGTCAGGGGCGTGACCGGCGCGGCCAGGCGGACGACGCGGACACCGGCGCTGATGAAGGCGTGGTCGATGCGCATCACCGGCATGGCCGAGGGAAAGGTCGCCACGCGCCCGGCCCGCGCCCCCCGCGCCCCATGGGCGTCGGTCAGGCGCGCCGCCAGCAGCCGATAGGCCATGGCGCGCGAGGTGGCGTTGAAATCGCCGATCAGGATCAGCGGGTCGCGCCGCGACTCGTGGCCCAGCCAGTCGTTCCCGGCCAGGGCGGCGGCCTGGATCTGCTGCTCGCGGGGGACCAGGCCCAGGTGGGTGTTGATCACCTGCAGCTCCGCCCCGCCGCCCACATCGATCGCCACCATGAGGGCCCCGCGCGGCTCCAGGCGCGGCAAGGGGGCGTAGCCGGGCAGGGGGGCCGCCTTGATCAGCCGCTCCGGCAGGGCGGTGAGGATGGCGTCGCCATATTGTTCCGCCTCCACCCTCAGGGCGGCGTTGAAGCGCGAGGTCATGCCTAGGCGCTGGGCCAGGCGGTGCGCCTGATCGACCCCGCCGGTGCGGGCCCTGCCGACGTCCACCTCCTGCAGGGCGACGATGTCGGGGGCTTCGGCGGCGATCGCCGCCGCCACCCGCCCGACGTCCAGCCGCCGGTCGGTCCCCACGCAGCGGTGGACGTTGTAGGTGAGGATGCGGATCATGGCCCCACTCTAGCGCGTGTCGGCGGGTGAAGCGCTCCCGTCGAGCGGCTCCGAGCGCGGTCGCCGGGCCCGCCTCGCCGCCCCGCCTCGCCGCCCCGCCTCGACCTGACACGATCGCTTACGGCAGCGCTTTTTTGTTTGATCGGAGCGCTGTGAGATGGCAAATCCACAGCCAAGCTGGATGGACCGGCCGCCTGTCTGGAGGACCCCAGGCCAATGCTTTCACAAGGGAGAAAGTGGAAATGATCAAGCAAATCGCCCTGGCCGCCGCTTTTTTTGCGTGCGTGTCAGGCGCGGCCAAGGCTCAGGCGACGAACCCCTTCATCGGAGAAATCGAGACCTTCTCCTTCTCTTTCTGTCCAAACGGCTGGCTGCCGACGAACGGGCAGTTGGTGTCGATCACAACCTACAATGTTTTGTATAACCTGATCGGCACAAAATACGGCGGCGATGGCGTGACGACTTTCGCTCTGCCGGATACCAAAATGATGCAAACCGTAAACAAAGTTAAACTGACCCGGTGCATTTCGTACCTGGGCGTGTTCCCGAGCCAGAATTAAATTTGCCACGAACCTCACGAACTACGAACCCGCGCGACTTGAAGGGGGAGCAATCGCGCTTCGCGCCAAGGCGGTTGTTTCGTTCGTGAAGTTCGTGGCTGAAACCGGGCGTCGCCTCGGCGCCCTGCCTGACGCAAGGACCCGCTTGGCAAAGGCGGCGCGGCGATCCTATGGTCGCGATCCCCGCCGAGGACCGATCCCATGGACCTGAACTTCTCCGCCGACGACCTCGCCTTCCGTGACGAGGCCCGCGCCTTCATCGCGGCGAACTATCCCGCCGCCATCCGCGAAAAGCAGCGCGACGAGGAGGCCCTGACCAAGGAGGACTATTTCGCCTGGCACCGCATCCTGGCCGCCAAGGGCTGGTCGGCGCCGTCGTGGCCGGTGGAGTGGGGCGGGCCGGGCTGGACGGCGACCCAGAAATACATCTGGAGCGAGGAGCAGGCCAGAGCCGACACCATCCCCATCCTGCCCTTCGGCGTCCTCATGGTCGCCCCGGTGATCTACACCTTCGGCACGCGGGAGCAGAAGGAACGATTCCTGCCCGGCATCCGCGACGGCCTCGCCTGGTGGTGCCAGGGCTACAGCGAGCCGGGGGCCGGCTCCGACCTCGCTTCGCTCAGCACCAAGGCCGAGCGCATCAAGGGCGACGACGGCAAGGAGTATTATCTGGTCAATGGCCAGAAGACCTGGACCACCCTGGCCCAGTTCGCCGACTGGGGCTTCTTCCTGGTCCGCACCGATCCGGCGGTGAAGCCCCAGGCCGGGATCAGCTTCCTGCTCATCGACATGAAGAGCCCCGGCGTCGAAGTGCGGCGGATCACCACCCTGGAGGGCGGTCACGAGGTCAACGACGTCTTCCTCGACAACGTCAAGGTCCCGGTGGAAAACCGCATCGGCGAGGAAAACAAGGGCTGGACCTGCGCCAAGGCCCTGCTGTTGCACGAGCGATCCGGCATCGCCGGGGTGGCGCGCTCCAAGCGCGGCCTCGAGCGGCTGCGCGAAATGGCCGCCGCCGAGCGCGCCGACGACGGGTGCCCGCTGCTGGCCGATCCCTTCTTCCGCCGCAAGGTCGCCGACCTGGAGATCGACCTCACCGCCCTGGAGTTCACCGAACTGCGCACCCTGGCCGGGGAGAGTTCGGGCAAGGGCCCGGGGCCGGAATCCTCCATCCTCAAGATCAAGGGCACCGAGATCCAACAGCGCCTGACCGAACTGGCCCTGGAGGCGGCCGGCGTCTACGGCGCCCCCTATCTGCGCGACCTGCCGCACAACCAGCGCGCCGTCGGCCCCGACTACGCCCACGGCCTCGCCGGGGCCTATTTCAACACCCGCAAGACCTCCATCTACGGCGGCTCCAACGAGATCCAGCGCAACATCATCGCCAAGCTGGTGCTGGGGCTGTAATTTTGAAAAGCCCCTCCCCCTTACGGGGAGGGGGCAGGGGGGTGGGGGTGCGACAACGAACGCCGGGCGCTATCCACACATCGGACCGCGCCGCCCTTGGGGCTCGCCGCATGCGAGGCGCGTCCACCCGGAGCGAAGCCGCCCTGTGGAAGATGCTCCGCAAACTGGAAGGCCTCCACTTTCGCCGGCAAGCCCCCTTCGGCCCCTATGTCGTCGATTTCGTTTCCCACCGCGCCCGGCTGGTCGTCGAGGTTGATGGCGGCATTTACGATCTGGCGGCCGTGAAGGCGCGCGACGAGCGGCGCGACGGCTGGCTGACGGCGCGCGGCTATCGGGTCTTGCGCGTATCTGATTATGGTGTGGTCAACGAGCCGGCTTCAACCATCGCGGTCATATTGGCGAATATTGGCGAGACACCCCCACCCCCAACCCCCTCCCCGCATGGGGGAGGGGACTTTTGAGGCAACCCCATGGACTTCTCCTTCACGCCCGAACAGGCCCTGCTGCGCGACAGCGTCGCCGGCTATCTGGCCGACCGCTACACCTTTGAGGCCCGCCGCGCCGCGATCGCCTCGCCGGAGGGGCGGGCGCCGGCGGTGTGGAAGGCGTTCGCCGAGGAGCTGGGCATACTGGGCGCGTCATTCCCGGAAGGCCTCGGCGGCCTGGGCGGCGACGCCACCGACGTCATGGTCGTCATGGAGGAGTTCGGCAAGGCCCTGGTGATCGAGCCCTATCTGGCCACCGTGGTCATCGCCGGCGGCTTCCTCACCCACGCCGCCCCCCCCAACGCGGGCGAGTTGATCGGCCAGATCGTCGCCGGCGAGGCGATCTACGCCTTCGCCCATTCCGAGCCCCAGGGCCGCTACAACCTCGCCGACCTGAAGACCGCCGCCCGCCGCGACGGGGCCGGCTGGGTGCTGAACGGCCACAAGGCGGTGGTGGTCGGCGCGCCGTGGGCGGGCCGCCTCGTCGTCACCGCCCGCACCGGCGGCGGCCAGCGGGAGGCGGCCGGCGTCTCGGTGTTCATCGTCGATAAGGCGGCCAAGGGCGTGGTGACCCGCGACTATCCCACCGTCGATGGGGGCCGCGCCTCGGAAATCTTCTTCGAGAACGTCTCCCTCCCCGCCGAGGCCCTGATCGGCCCCGAGGGCGCCGCCCTGCCCTTGGTCGAACAGGTGGTGGACGAGGCCATCGCCGCCCTGTGCGCCGAGGCCTGCGGGGTGCTGCGCCGCCTGCACCAGGGGACCCTCGACTACACGAAAGAGCGCAAACAGTTCGGCGTCCCCATCGCCTCTTTCCAGGTCCTGCAGCACCGCATGGTCGACATGTTCATGGCCGTCGAACAGGGCGTATCCATGACCTACATGGCCCACGTCAGGCTCGGCGAGCCGGCGCCCGAACGCGCCAAGGCGATCAGCGCCGCCAAGGTCCAGATCGGCCGCGCCTGCCGCTTCGTCGGCCAGAGCGCCATCCAGCTGCACGGCGGCATGGGCATGACCGAGGAGATGGCCATCGGCCACTACTTCAAGCGCGCCACTCTGATCGAGGGCGAGTTCGGCTCGGTCGACCATCACCTGGCCCGCTACGAGCGGCTGTCGTTCGGGGCGGCGGCCTGAAGGCGGGGGGGGGGGGACGGAGCGCCGCCCCAGCCATGAGCCCCATCGCCGCCCCATCGCCCAACTTCGACGCCCGCACCGCCCCGCCGGACATGATCGTCCTGCACTACACCGGCATGAAGAGCGGCGAGGCGGCGCTGGCGCGACTCACCGACCCGGCGTCGAAGGTCTCCGCCCATTATCTCATCGAGGAGGACGGGCGGCTCTACGCCCTGGTTCCAGAGGAGCGCCGCGCCTGGCACGCCGGCGTCGCCTTCTGGGCCGGGGTCACGGACGTCAACGGCGCCTCGATCGGGATCGAAATGGTGAATCCCGGCCACGAATTCGGCTATTGTCCGTACCCTGACGATCAGATCGCCGCCCTGGTCGATCTTCTGGACGCCATCCGCGGTCGCTGGACGATCCCCGACGCCCGCATCCTCGCCCATGCCGACGTCGCCCCGGCGCGCAAGGCCGATCCGGGCGAGCTTTTCCCCTGGCGGGCCCTGGCCGCCGCCGGCCACGGCCTGTGGGCCGAGCCGCCCCCGGCCCCCGGCGCGCCGCTGGCCCTCGGGGCCGAGGGGCCGGGGGTTCTGGCCCTACAAGCCGGCCTCGCCCGCCTCGGCTACGCCGGCCGCCCGTCGGGCCGCTACGACGACGACACCCGGGCCCTCGTCACCGCCTTTCAACGTCACTGGGTCCAGAGCCGGTTCGACGGCATTGCCGACGGGGCGACCCGCGCCCGCCTGATCGCCGTGCTCAGGCTGGCCAGGGACGCGCCGTGATCGTCCCCGACCCGGACCTCACCGGCGACCTGACATTCGTGGTCGGCCCTTACCTTCTGGCCCCGCTCCACGACGCCGATGCGCCCGAGCTTCTCGCCCACCTGGCCGATCCCCGCGTGGTGGAATACATGGACATCGAGCCGATGACCGCCATCGACCAGGCCGAGGCGGTCGTCGCCTGGGCGAAGAGCCAGCGCGCGCTGGGGGCTGGCCTGCGCTTCTCGATCCGCGACACCGGCTGGGGCGGCGCTTTCGCGGGCGCCTGCGGCTTCAACCGCCTCGTCGTCGAACGCGCCCGGCGGGGCGAGATCGCCTACGACCTGTCGCCGCCCTGGTGGGGGCGCGGCGTGATGGACGCCATCCTGCCGGCCCTGATCGATTTCGCCGCCTCCCGCCTCGCCCTCCACCGCCTCGAAGCCCTGGTCACCCCCGGCAACCACCCCTCCTGCCGCCTGCTGGAGCGCCATGGTTTCGCCCGCGAGGGCGTGCTCGCCGGCCACGGCTTCTGGAAGGGCCGCTTCTGGGACCAGATCGTCTACGGGCGGGTGGCCGACCGATCCTCGTGATCGCCCCTTCCCGTTTTCGCTACCGCACGATTTCCACGACCACCCCAACATCGACGCTTGCCCAGGCGCGGTCGGCGGTCACGGCGATCGCGCGGAGTTGGCCGGCCAATGCCAGGCACGCCCGGTCGCCGAGCGACGGCCCCTGGCCGCGCGTTCCCCAGGTCAAGGCAGGGTCAGCAACCGCCCTTGCGGCCGAAATCCGCCCTTCCGGAATCGATCGGCAGCCCTTGGAGGAAGCCCCAAACGCCTACGCCGAACATGCCGTCACGAGCGGGCGCCGAAAAGGCGAAGGTGGCGACCTCCTGGCCGCTGCCGACCACTTCGAGACTGACGAGCAGGGTATGGCCGATGATCTGGAACTCGCCGCTCTCCGTGCCGGCCAGCGTCGCCGAGCCGCTGTGCGGGAAGCGGTCGGTGCCATCGTCGAACAGCACCAGGCAATGCAGGCCATTGAAGCTCTGCGAGTGGGTCACGGTCACCGGGAAGCGGCCGCTATAGAAGCCGGGGGTGGCCGCGCGCGCCGACGTGGCGAGGGCCGCGGCGGCGATGGCGACGACGAGAAGCTTGTTCATGTATCCCTCCGATCCAACGAGGTGGAACGCGCGCGCCGAGGCTAAATTATCGCCGCGACGCCCCGGGGTTCAATGGCGGCAAATAGTCCCAGGCCATGACCGGCGACCGGCGCGCGATGGCTGGGCGAGGATCCCCCTCATCCGCCCGTCAGATGGCCGAACCGGGCGGTCCATTCGGCCTCGGTCATTTCGCGGTCGGTGGGGCGGGGGCGCGGTGCGCGCGGCGTCGCCAGCGTCTTCCACAGGCGGTTGGCTTCCAGGCGGGCCAGGCGCGCCTCCCTGGCCCCGGCGGCGGTCTTCGCGTCGGCGGCCTGCGCCAAGGCGAGGAGGGCGGCGACCGTCTCCTCGGTCCCGGCCGCGCCGTTGGTCTCGCGGCGGGTGACCAGTTCGCCGATCCGCGCCGCCACCGCCGCCTTGGCCGCCATCCGCGTCCCGCCGCTGCGATTGGCCACATAGCCCGCCTCGACATAGGCCGCCGACTTGGTCGCGCCCCCCGCCACGGCCAGGGCCCACGCTTCACGGCGCGGATCGGTGAGCGGCGGCAGGGGAGGGGTTCCTTCGATGGGAGGAGTTGCATATTGCAATAGTTTCCGGCGCCTGTCCAGAGCGGCGATCTTGGAGCGCGGGCTTCCAGCCCGCATCCTAAAGGCGAAAACAAGAGCGGGCTGGAAGCCCGCGCTCCGGACCACCCTCACATCGACTTCCAGGCGTTGACCAGCGGCGCCGCGTGGCCCTAGGCCCGCGTCCAGGCGTCGTCGGGGCGGGTCGGAGCGGGCGGGCGGCGGGCGGGGAGGGGGCGGCTCAGGCAGGCGTAGCGGGCCTCGTCGGCCACGTGGTCCTCGGCGGCCGTGTCCAGGTCCTCGGGGCGCGCCGGGTCGTGCTGGAGCGCCGGCACGGTGCGGATGAAGTCGCGGCAGGTGGCGAACACCGCCAGCATCGGCCCCTCCTCGCTCTCCCCATTGGGGTTTGGGCCGATCCGGGCGCGAAGCTGATCCCAGCCCGACAGCGCTCCGGCCTTGCCGACGCGGGTGTTGTCGGCCGGCCGGAAGGCGACGCCGGCGCGGCGCATCCGCTCGCCGATCGAGGGGCCGCCGTCCTGGCGGAAGATCGACGGGTCGGCGACGCCATAGACGATCGCCTCGCCCGCCTCGCGCTCGGCGATGCCCGCCGCCACCGCCTCGGCCTCCAGGCGCAGCCCCTCGTCCGGCCGGCCGGTCGAGCCGTACCACTCACGGTAGCGCACCAGCGCCCCGCGCGGCAGGACGATTTCCTCGCCGCCCAAATCCAGGCGCGCGGCGGTCTTGTCCGAGACCACCGCCCACCAGCCGACGCTGAACGGCGCCGCATAGCCCCAGTCGAAGGAGCGGAACCGCGACCAGAACGGCGGAATCTGGAACGGGGCGAGAATGTTGCGCCCGCTCCACTTGTCGAAGAAGGCCCCCTCGACGATGCTCCAGTCGCCCTCCACACAGACGCGCGAATAGGCGTGGCCCTGATAGGCTTGAACGTCGGCGTCGCGGTCCAGATGGCGGAAGGCGAGGGCGGCGCCGCTCGGCCAGACGAAGGCCGACTTGGCCTCGGCCCACTTCGCCCACTCGGCCCCGTAGATGACCCGCGCCCGGGCGATGGTCGGCTCCAGGGCGACGCGGGTGCGCCGCACCAGGAGGCCCTGGGCGGCGGCGCCCCAGCGGCGGGCGTGAAAGGCGAAATCGCCCAGCGCCGCGTCGGTCTTGCCCCCGCCCCGCGCCCCGCCACATTTTCTTGACGCCGCCCGCCGCCCGGCCCACTCTGGCCTCGGATCAGACGGCCGGGCGGTCGCTGCCCTTTCCGTGAGGGGAGGGGAGAGGAAAGTCCGGGCTCCACGGCGACAAGGCGGCGGGTAACGCCCGCCGGGGGTGACCCCAGGGATAGCGCCACAGAAAGCAAACCGCCTCCGTTCCTTCGGGTCGGGGGCAAGGGTGAAAGGGTGGGGTAAGAGCCCACCGCGGACCGGGCAACCGGGACGGCATGGCAAGCCCCGCCCGGAGCAAGACTGAATAGGGATGTCGCGCCGGCCTTAAGGCAGTCCGGCAGGCCGTCGCCGGCCGAAGGCGTCCGGGTAGGTCGCCAGAGCCGTCCGGCAACGGGCGGCCTAGAGGAATGATCGCCGCCGCCGCCCCGGCCCCCCGGGGAGGCGGTACAGAACCCGGCTTACAGGCCGTCTGATCCGCCCATCTTTAATTTCGGAGCGCGGGGTTTGTCAGCCCGCTTTTAATTTCGCCGCCCTAGAGCCGATGGACGAAAAACGCGGGCTGGAAGCCCGCGCTCCGGGCGTCGCGGCCTTCACGCCGCCTTTTTCGCCAGTTCGGTCACCGCGTCCCAGGTGGTCGCCTTCAGGCTCGGCCGCGCGCCGACGCGCTCCAGCCAGGCGACGAGATTGGGGTGGGACGCGGTCAGGGTCTCCCATTCCGGGGTCATGGCCAGAAAATCCATCTGCGGCGCGACCATGGCGTCGGCGAGGGTGAATCGGTCGCCGGCGAGGAACGCCTGGCCCCCCATCAGGCGGGCGATCTCGTCGAACACCGTGCGCGCCTTGGGCAGGCAGGCGGCGATGGCGGCCTCGTCGGGGGTGCGGCCCATCAGCCTTGGCCCCACCACCCGCTCGAAGGCGATGACATTGCCGACCCCCTGGAAGAGGTACCAGTCCGATATGTTCATCAGCTGGTCCATCCTGGCGGCGGCGCGCGGCTCGGCCGGGGTGAGCGGCGGGGCGGGCGCCACCCGGTCGATGTAGCGCAATATCGCCTGGGTCTCGTAGAGGGTGAAATCGCCGTGCTCGATCGCCGGCATCCGCCCGAACGGATGGCGCGACAGGTGCGGCGCCTGCTTCAGCGCGCCCGGCGCCAGGGGCGAGAGCCGCCAAGGGAGGCCCTTTTCCTCCAGGGCGACCATGACCGCGCGGGCGAAGGGGCTGCCGGGGATGGTGTGAATGGTGAAATCGGTCATCGGGACGTCTCCTCTTCAAGGGCTGGATGGTCGGCGGCGTAGTCGGCGAAATTCTGCAGGCGGGTGGGCCAGCCGCCGGAGAGGCTGGCGGCGATCTTCTCGGCGCTGTCGCCGAAGCGTTCGAGATGGCGGTGGACCAGGGTGACCTGGGTCTTGCCCTCGCCGGCGGCGGCGAAGGTCAGCTCCACCTCGGTGAGAAAATCCGCATCGTATTTGAAGGCGGCGTCGAGCTGCCAGCCCAGCAGCAGGCGGCCGGGCGGGTCCCAGGCGAGCACCTTGCCCCACGCCGTCTCCGCCCCGGCCTCGTCGCGCTCGAACCAGCGGCCGCCGGCCTTGGGTTCGATGATGATCGCCGCGTGCGACGTCTTGCCGATGGTCTTGCCCTTGGGCCACCAGGCGCCGATGTCGCGGGTGAAGATCGCGAAGGCCCGCGCCGGCGGCGCCTTCACGGTCACGGTCTTCTCAATCGGGGCGATCGTCATCGGTTTCGTCCTTTTCCTCGTTGTGGTTGACGTATTCCTCGAACGCGGCGAGCGCGCCCGCCCAGTGGTCGTCCAGCCATTCGCGCATGGCCCCAATTCCCCTGGGATCGAGGCGATAGATGCGCCGCGTCCCTTCCGCAGCGTCGGTCACCAGGCCGGCGCCCTTCAGCACCCGCAGATGCTGCGAGACCGCCGGCCGGCTCACCGGCAGGCCGACCGCCAGCGCCCCCACCGCCGACGGCCCACCCGCCAGCCGTTCGAAGATCGCCCGCCGGGTCGGATCCCCCAGGGCGCCCAGCGCCCCGACGGCCGCTTTGGTCGTTAATGCGTTAGTCATAACTAACCGTAAGTCACGACGCACATAATGTCAAGGCCGAAAACGCGACCTGTCGCCAAATCATCGCCAAAAGGCGCCGAACCGCGGCCTTCGCCGGAGCCTCAGGTCACCGAAATAGGCGGCTTGGGCGGACCGTAGGGGATGGCGATGAATTCACGCCCGCGCGATCTCCCGCTCGGCGTCTTCCCTCAGCCGCTCCTCGGTCCATTTGGCGAGGCTCTTTCCCGACAGTTCGGCCGCCAGCGCCGCTTTGGCGTGAACCGCCGGATCGACCCGGACCATGATCTGGCCGGAGTAGGGCTTCTGGGGGTTCTTGCCGACCTTGGCGCAGGTCTCGACATAGTCATCCACGGCCTCACGAAAGGCGGCTCGAAGATCGCCCACCGTTTCGGCGTGGAAGCCCACGCCGTCGCGGATGCCGGCGACGTGGCCAAAGAAAATCCCGTCCCCGTCATCGAACTGGACGGTGGCGCGGTAGCCTTTGTAGCTCATGGTGTTCACGGTTTGACTCCCAACCTCTCCAGAAACTTCCGCGCCGCCGCCACCTGATAGCGCCGGGCCTCTTTCTCGGGGTGCGGGCGATGGAAGAGTTCGATCTCGTCGCCCTTGGCGAAGCGTACCCGCGAGCCGCGCCCTTCGATCACCTCACAGCCGACACTTTTCAGCAGGCTTTCGATATCCGTCCAGGCGACGGCGGCGGCCGCCGGCTCGGCGAATAGGGCCAGAAGCGTCCGCTTCTGCTTGCTGTTCATGCAATCGATGTGAGCCTTCGCGGCGTACGATGCAAGGGCAAAAGGCCCCAGCGGCTCCCCGGTCGGCGCCTGAAACCTCGCCCGCCCCGGCGTTCAGGCGGCCTGCATCCTCGGCCCCGCCAGCAGCGGGGGGCTCTCGGGGCGCCAGCCGGTCATCGGGCTCGTCGCCCCAGCCCCGCTCGCCCCTCCCAGCCCCGCCATGGCCACGATCAGGCGGTGCGGCGAGGGGAGGGCGGCGGCCTTGGCCGGGTCGTGGACGATCGTCCCGCCGTGGCCGTCGCTGGCGGCGATGAAGGTGGAGGAGAGGTAGTTCCCCTTCAGGGCAATGGTCGCCGTGTGTGTCCCGTCGGTGACGGTGAGCACGCCGCCCTTCTTGTTGCCCGAATAGGTCGCCTCGCCGGCGCCGGTGAAGGCGATGTCGTCCAGGTCGAGGAAGGTCCCGCCGGTTTGGGAGAAGCCGGTGACGGTTCCGCCGTAGGTTTGCGACTTGGCCAGCTCGAGCGTTCCGGCGGCCCCGGCGAAGGTCACGTTTTCGCTGAAACTGGAGGCGAAATCCAGCGTCCCGCCGTCGATCCTCGCGCCGCCGGTGCCGGTGACCGCGCCCTTGACGGTCAGGGTCCCGCCGACAACCTCGATGATCCCGGCGTTGGCGATGGCCGCCTTGCTTCCGCCGAGGATCAGCGAGCCGGCGTCGATCACGCTCTGGCCGCCCGCGATGGTCACCGCTCCCGAGGTGACGAAGCTCGCCGCCGCCCCGATCTCCACCGTGTTGAAACTCTGGAACGCAGTCGCCGCCATGCTGCCCGACACGGTCACGCTCCCGCCGGCCAGATTGCCGGTGATCGTTCCCGTCCCGCTGTCCAGATCGAGCGTTCCGCCGCCGCCCAGCACCTGGCCGACGAAAACGCACCCGCCTCGACGACCAGCACGTCGCTCGACTTGCTGAACGCCACCGCCGTCCCGCCCGTCCCGGCGATGGCGCCGAAATTGGTCACCGTGTCGGCGGTCCCGGTGGCGGAGACGCCGACGTAGCCGGTGATCGTCGCCCTGGCATGACCCGCCGCGCCGTTGGTCAGGCTCACGCCGCCGGCCAGGCTCGCGCCGGCCCCGCCGAAGTCTCCGGTCCCGGTCACCGCGCCGAAATTGACCGCCGTGGCCGGGCCGGCGAGGATGAGCCCGGTGTGGCCCTCGATCAGGGCGGCGGCGTTGTTGAGCGAGCCGTTGACGAGCTGGCCGCCGGCGAACAGTTGCACCCCATAGCGGTTCGCGCCGACGACGGTCCCGAAGTTCATCACCGTTCCGGCGGCGCCCAGGCCCACCCCGCCGGCCCCTTCGATCAGGGCCGCGCGGTCGCCGCCGCCGCCGTTGGTCACCGACCCGCCGGCCGCCAGGAAGAGCCCCGCCTCCCCCGCCGCCACGCCGTCGCCCTCGATCGTGCCGAAATTGACCACTGTCCCGGCCCCGCCCAGAATGAGGACGCCGCTGTAGCCTTCGATCAGGGCCCCGGTGTGGGTGGCCGCGCCGCTGGTCAGGCTCCCGCCGGCCCCCAGCCTCACCCCGAAATCGGCGGCGCCCGTCCCGACGCCGACGATCGCCCCGAAGTTGGTGACGGTGGCGGCGGCGCTTTGGATATCGACGCCCCTCGCGCCCTGGATCGAGGCGGCTGTGTCGGTGACCGCGCCGTTGGTGACGGCGCCGCCGGTCTCCAATGCCACCGCCGCGTAGTTGACGCTCTGCCCGAGAATGGTTCCAAAATTGGTCACCGTCCCGGCCGCGCCCTGGAGCATGACACCGCCGTAGCCCTCGACGAGGGCGGCAGGGTCGGTTGGCGCGCCGTTGGTCACCGTTCCGCCGACCAGGGCGGATACTCCGCTGGACGGGACTCCGAAAAAGGCGCTGGCGGCGGTCTCGGCGATGGTTCCGAAGTTGATCACCGTCACGCCGTTGTTCGACAGAACGCCGCCGGCGGCCCCCCTGATGGTCGCCTGGCTGTCGGTGAGGGACCCGTTGGTCACCAAACCGCCATCGTTGAGGAAAACCCCACTGTTGTATGTCCCGGCGATCGTGCCGAAATTGGTCACGAAGCCGGAGCCGCCCTTCACGCCATATGCCCCTTGGGTCAACGCCGTGAAATTGCCGCTGTTCCCATTGGTGACCTGGACATCGCCGGTCAGGTAAATACTTACGCCGACGCCGGCCCCAGTGGCGTCCGTGGCGGCGATCGTCCCAAGGTTGGTGACTTGAATGTAGCCGTACGCTTTCGCGCCATACCCCTGACTGCTAATCGTGCCGGAAGCGTCGTTGCGAAGGATGCCATTTCCGTAGAAATTGACCCCGATAGTTCCGAGCTGCGCGATGATCCGGCCCGCGTTAACCACTGTTACTTGAGGTCCCGCGACGTAGACGCCGAAAAGGCTGATATTAGCGCCCGATTCGATATCCAGTTCGGTGACCCCGGGGTCCGTGATATTAAGGCCGTAATAGTTGCCGTATATAGTAACGGTAGTCATGACCTCGTCCCCCATGGCCCCGAAAGATGGCCTTTCACGCCGGAACCTGCGCGCCGGCGGCGCCGCCGTCCCTTCACGTTTCCGTGAAACCCCCGGCGATGCGGGGCGCCCCCTGGCGGGCGCATCTGCCGCCCAGCCTGACGGCGCCTCGGACGCTTCCCGGCTGAACGCGCCGCCCGGCCGCACCGCCCGGCCGCACCGCCCGGCCGCCTTGCCCAGGCCAGCGGGTCTCCCAGGCCCGAATCTCAGCGCCAAATCTTAACGATTGCGGCGCCATGCGGCCGCCATGGTTATACTGCAAGTTCTCTGTATGTTCTGTTGATGGCCTTGGCTACAAGTGACTTGCCGGCCACAGGTCCACTAATCCGCGAAATTTTCCAACTAGTGGCATTGTGTCCCAATTAGTCCCGTGTTAACCCATTCGTGTCGCCGCGGGCATGCCCGCAAGGCGGCCGCCGTCGGGGTTGGCGGCCTGGGCCTAACGGGGCGGATGCGATGTTTCTCTCGACCGTCGAGAAACAGTTGGACGCCAAGCGGCGGATCGTCCTGCCGGCGGACTTCCGCGCCGAGGCCGCCTCGCCTTTCGACGGTGTGTTCTGCTTTCCCTCCATCGAGGCCGACTGCATCGAGGGCGGCGGCCAGGCCCTGTTCGACACCTGGCTGGGGGTGATCGAGGAACTGGCCTTCGGCGATCCCCTGCGCACCGCCCTGGAGACCTCGGTCCTGGGCGGCATGGCGCGGCTCTCCTACGACAGCGCCGGGCGCATCACTCTGCCGGAAATCTTCTGCGAGGCCTTCGGCCTGAAGGGCTGGGTGTCGGTGGTCGGCATCGGCGACCGCTTCCAGATCTGGCCGCGCGAGGCCTTCCAGGCCCACCGGGCCGCCGCCCGCGATGTCGCCCGCCAGGGCCTGCCGGCCCTGCGCGCCCTGCAGCGGCCGGTTCGCGCCGCCGGCGCCTGAGATGGCCGGCCCCCCTCACACGCCGGTCCTGCTGGCCGAGGTGCTCGAAGCCCTCCAGCCGGCCCCGGGCCATACCGTGGTCGATGGGACCTTCGGGGCCGGCGGCTACAGCCGCGCCTTCCTGGCCGCCGGGGCCCGCGTCGTCGCCTTCGACCGCGATCCCGCCGCCGCCCGTTTCGCGGACGCTATCGGGGGCGCCCCGGAGGCCGGCGGCCGCTTTCGCCTCGTCGCCGCGCCGTTCTCGTCCCTGGCGGAGGTCGTCGGCGAGGCGGAGGCCGACGCCGTGGCCCTGGATCTGGGCCTCTCGTCGATGCAGCTCGACCAGGCGGAGCGCGGCTTTTCCCTGATGCGGGATGGGCCGCTGGACATGCGGATGAGCGGGGCCGGCCCAACCGCCGCCGATCTGGTCAACCACGCCCCCCCGGCCGAGTTGGCCCGCCTCTTTCGCCTCTACGGCGAGGAGCGCCAGGCGCGCCGGATCGCCTCCGCCCTCATCCGCCGCCGCGCCGACGCCCCGTTCGCCCGCACCCTCGATCTGGCCGGGGTCGTCGAGCACGCCCTGGGCGGCCGGCGGGGGGCGAAAATCCATCCGGCCACCCGCGTGTTTCAGGCCCTGCGGATCGCGGTCAACGACGAGCTGGGCGAACTCGAACGCGGCCTTTGCGCCGCCGAGCGGGCGCTGAAGGCCGGCGGGCGGCTGGCCGTGGTCACCTTCCATTCCCTGGAGGACCGGATCGTCAAGACCTTCCTCGCCGCCCGCGCCGGCCTCGAGGGCTCGCCGTCCCGCCACGCCCCGCCCCGGCTCGCCGGCCCGCCGCCCAGCTTCCGCCTGCTGCACCACGGGGTGCGCGCGCCGGGCCCCGCCGAAATAGCCGCCAACCCGCGCGCCAGATCGGCCAAACTGCGGGCCGCGATGCGCACCGATTCGCCGGTCTGGAGGCTCGCCGCATGATCCTTTCCGGCGCCTTCAACCGCCGCTTCCGCGGCTTTCGGGTCATCGACCTGCTGGCCCTCACCCTGGTCCTGGTCCTCGCCCTGGGCTCCTACGTCTTCACCACCTTGGCGGGGGCGCAGAGCGCCGACACCGCCGGCGTCCAGGGCCAGATCGTCCAGGAGCAAAGGCGCATCCGCCTGCTCAGGGCGGATATCGCCCACCTTGAGGACCCAGGCCGAATCGAGCGCCTATCGACCCGGTATCTGGGCCTGGCGGCGGTGGACCCGAAACACGAAACCACCCCCGCCGCCCTGGCCCAGATCGCCCAGGCCCCCGCCCTCAAAACCGCGGGGACAAAGCCGTGACCGCCGCCGACAGCCAGCTCCCCGGCCCCAGCCCGTTCTGGCCGCCCTGGCGAGGCCTGACCTCGCCCCTGTGGATGATGGAGCACGCCTTCGAGCGCGCCCGCGCCTCGGGCAAGGCGGAGGACGACACCCGGCTGCGCATCTTCTTCGTCATGGCCCTGTTTTCGGTGGGCTTCCTGACCCTCGGCCTGGTGGCGACCAAGGCGGCGCTGATGTCGGGCCTCGGCGGCGAGGGCGGGCTGGCGGGCCTTCCCGCCAACGCCCGCGCCGACCTGGTGGACCGCAACGGCGAAATCCTGGCCATCGACCTGGTCCACTACGGCCTCTACATCTCGCCGCGCGAGGTCTCCGACCGGGCGGGAACGCAGGCGGCCCTGCTCGCCGCCGTGCCGACCCTCTCGCCTCGGCGCCTGGCCGCCGATCTGGCCGGCGATCGCAAGGCCTATTACGTGATCGGCGGCCTGACCCCGGAGGCGAAGGCCAAGGTTCACGACCTCGCCCTGCCGGGGGTGAGCTTCGAGGACGAGACGGCGCGGGCCTACCCCCTGGGCGAGACCGGGGCCCACCTGATCGGTTTCGCCGGCAAGGACGGGACGGGCCTGGCCGGGTCCGAGCGGGCCTTCGATGGCGATATCCGCGCCGGCGCCGGCAAAACCCAGGTGCCCCTCGCCATCGACCTGCGCGTCCAGGGGGCCCTGCAGGACGAACTCGAGACCGCCGGCGCCCATTTCGGCGTCCTCGACGCGGTGGGCATGGTGGTCAATGTCCGCACCGGCGAGATCCTCGGCATGGCCAGCTACCCCGCCTACGATCCCGGCGACCTGGCCAAGGACACGTCCGCCGCCATGGTCAACCACGCCGCCGCCACCGTCTATGAGCCGGGCTCGGTGTTCAAGGTCTTCACCCTGGCCATGGGCCTCGATTCCGGGGTGGTGACGCCGGACACCAAGTTCGATGTCCACACCCCCCTCGTCTTGCCCGGCCAGATCATCCACGACTACGACAAGGGCGACCGGATCCTGCCGCTCTGGGAGGTGTTCACCCATTCCTCCAACATCGGCGCGGCGCGCATGGCTCTCCTGGCCGGGGCCGGCCGCGAGAGCGACTACTGGAACCGCTTCGGCCTGATGGCCAAGGCGCCCAGCGAGCTCATCGAATCGGCCCGCCCGCTCACCCCCAAACGGTTCAGCGACAACATCGTCGCCACCACCGCCTTCGGCCACGCCATCTCCATCTCGCCCCTGGCCATCGCCACCGGCATGAGCTCCATCCTGAACGGCGGCGTCTATCGGCCCCTGACCCTGAAGAAGCTCGAGCCCGGCACCCGCCCCGCCCCGGGCCGGCGGGTGATCCAGGCCGCGACCTCGCGCACCATGCTCAACCTGATGCGCCTCAACGCCCTGATCGGCACTGGCCGCAAGGCCGACGTGGCCGGCTACCGGGTGGGCGGCAAGACCGGGACGGCGACCAAGCTGGTGGGCGGCCACTACGCCGGCGGCAAGCGGAACCTCGCCTCCTTCGCCGCCATCTTCCCCACCGACGGGCCGTTCACCGCCGACCGCTACTACGTCCTGATCATGATGGACGAGCCGCACGCCACCCCCGAGACCGGCGGCTTCACCACCGGCGGGGTGGTTTCCGCGCCCATCGCCGGGCGGGTCATCGCGCGCATCGCCCCCTTCCTGGGCGTCCGTCGGGTGGCCGGCCCCGCCGCCGGCGATCCCAAGATCTCGGTCGATCCGGACGCCGTGGTGGAGGGCCGGGACTGATGACGGCGCACAAGCTTTCGGACCTGGTCCAGCGCGACCTCGCCGTCGATCCGCCGATCCTGGGCGTCACCGCCGACAGCCGGCGGGTCGAGCCCGGCTGGCTGTTCGCCGCCCTTCCTGGGGCCCGAGCCGACGGCAAATGCTTTGTGGCCCAGGCCCTCGCCTCCGGCGCCGCCGCCGTCCTGGCCGGCGCCGAATTGCCGGGCCTGGCCGCCCCGGTGATCGCGGTTCACGATCCGCGCCGCGCCTACGCCCTGGCCGCCGCCGCCTTTTATGACGCCCAGCCGGCGACCTGCGTCGCCGTCACCGGCACCAACGGCAAGACCTCGGTGGCCGCCTTCTGCCGCCAGATCTTCCAGGCGTGTGGCCGATCCTCCGCCAGCATGGGCACCCTGGGCGTGCGCGCCGGCGAGGCGCAGCTCGCCGCGCCCGGCCTCACCACCCCGGACGCCGCCGACGTGGCCGCGACCCTGGCCGACCTGGCCGGGCGCGGCGTCACCCATCTGGCCCTCGAAGCCTCGTCGCATGGCATCGACCAGCGGCGCCTGGACGGGGTGAAGCTCACCGCCGCCGGCTTCCTCAACCTCACCCAGGACCACCTCGATTATCACGGGACCATGGGGGTCTACCGCGCCGCCAAGCTGCGCCTCTTCGACACCCTGCTGCCGCGCGGCGCGACGGCGGTGCTCAACGCCGATTCCGACGCCTTTCCCGCCTTCGCCGCCGCCGCCGTCGGCGCCGGCCACACCCTCCTCACGGTGGGGGCCATGGGGCAGGGCCTGACTCTGGCCGGCCGGGCCGCGGAGCCGGACGCCCAGCGCCTGACGATTTGCGCCTGGGGCCGGCGCCACGAGGTCCGCCTGCCCCTGGCCGGCGCCTTCCAGGCGTCCAACGCCCTCGTCGCCGCCGGCCTGTGCATCGCCGCCGGCGAGGCGCCCGATGACGTTCTGGCCGCCCTCGAACACCTCGAAGGCGCGCCCGGAAGGCTCCAGCGGGTCGGCGGGCGCCCTGGAAAGCGCTCTCGGGGCGGCGAAGCCTATGTGGACTACGCCCACACCCCCGACGGCCTGGCGGCGGTCCTGGCCGCCCTGCGCCCGCACGCGCCCGGCCGGCTGGTGGTCGTCTTCGGGGCCGGCGGCGACCGCGACCGGGGCAAGCGGCCCCTGATGGGCGCGGCGGCCGCCGCCGGCGCCGACATCGCCATCGTCACCGACGACAATCCCCGCTCCGAATCCCCCGCCGCCATCCGGGCCGAGATCCTGGCCGGCGGGGCGGCTCTGCGCGAAATCGAAGGCCGTCGCGAAGCCATCCGCGCCGCCGCCGCCCTGCTCGAACCGGGCGATGTGCTGCTGGTCGCCGGCAAGGGCCACGAGACCGGCCAGATCGTCGGCGACGAAGTGCTGCCGTTCGACGATGTCGAGGAAACCCGGGCGGCGCTCGATGCGTGACGCGTGGGCCAGCTTCTCTCCTCCCCCCCTGGGGGAGGGGGACCGCGAAGCGGTGGAGGGGGCTGCCCCCATCCCGGCCTTCGGCCGGACTTCCCCCAGAGGGGGAAGAGAGGGCGCGTTGTGGCGGCGCGACTCTCGCCACGAACCGCGTGGCGCTCCCCCATGACCGCCCCCCTGTGGACCTCGGCCGAGATCGCCGCCGCTGTCGGCGGGCGGGCCGGCGCGCCGTTCGCCGCCACCGGGGTCTCCATCGACACCCGCACCCTCCTGCCCGGCGACCTCTTCGTGGCCCTGAACGGGACGCGCGACGGCCACGAATTCATCCCCGCCGCCCTGGCCGCCGGAGCGGCCGGCAGCCTCGCGGCCCGCCCCGCCCCGGGCCCGACGGTCATCGTCGGTGACACTCTGGAAGGCCTGGAACACCTGGGCGAGGCGGCCCGCGTTCGCGCCCGTCAGGCCCGCCGCGGCGCGGTCACCGGATCGGTGGGCAAGACCAGCGTCACTCAGGCCATCCGCGCCGGCCTGGCCCGCGCCGGCCCCGCCCACGGCTCGGTGAAGTCCTACAACAACCACATCGGCGTGCCCCTGACCCTGGCCCGCATGCCGGCGACGACCCGCCGCGCGATCTTCGAGATCGGCATGAACCGGCCCGGCGAGATCGCTCCCCTGGCCCGCCAGGTCCTGCCCCACGCGGTGGCCATCACCAACGTCGAGGCGGTGCATGTGGAGAACTTCCCCGGCGGCGAGGCCGAGGTCGCCAAGGCCAAGGCGGAAATCTTTCAGGGCGTCGAGCGCGGCGGGGTGGCGGTGCTCAACGCCGACAACCCCTGGTTCGACTATCTGAAGGGCGAGGCCCGCCGCGCCGGCGCCAAGCCGCGCGTCTTCGGCCGGGCCCGAGGCGCCGACGCCCAGCTCATGCGTTTCTCCCCCGCGCCGGGCGGCGCCTCGGTCGAGGCTATCCTCGACGGCAAGGCGGTGGAATTTCCGATTGCCCAGTCGGCCGCCCATTGGGGGCCGATGAGCCTGTGCGCCGTCCTCATGCTTTTGGCCCTGGACGTCGACCTCGACACCACCCTGGCCGCCCTGGCCGCCTTCCAGCCCCTGGACGGCCGGGGGGCCGAGCGGGTGGTGCGGGGGCCGGCCGGCGCCTTCACCCTGATCGACGAGAGCTACAACGCTTCTCCCGTCTCCATGGCCGCCGCCCTGGCCGCCCTGGGGGCGAGGAGCGGCGCGGCGCGCCGGATCGTCGCTCTCACCGACATGCTGGAACTGGGCGCCTCGTCGGCCGAGCGGCACGCCGCTCTGGCCGCCCCCATCGACGCGGCGAAGGCCGACCTGGTGTTCTGCGCCGGCCCGGCCATGGAATCGCTTTGGAACTCGCTGCCGGCGGCGCGGCGCGGCGCCTGGGCGCCGACCGCCGCCGATCTCGCGCCGCGCCTCGCCGAGGCGGTGGCGGCCGGCGACGTGGTGATGGTCAAGGGCTCGCACGCCTCCAACGCGGCGGCCCTGGTCGCCGCGCTGGCCGCCCTCGAAACGGCGGGCGGGGAGGGCTAGGCCATGCTCTATCTTCTCTACGAGCATCTGGCCGCGCGCCACATGGACGTCTCGGGCGTGGGCCTGCTGCGCTACCTGACCTTTCGCGGCGGCATGGCGGTGGCCACCGCCCAGCTGGTGGTGGTGGCCATGGGCTCGCGCTTCATCCGCTGGATGCGCGCCCGCCAGGGCAAGGGTCAGCCGATCCGCGCCGACGGCCCCGAGCGCCATATCCTGGAAAAGTCCGGCACGCCGACCATGGGCGGGCTGATGTTCCTGGCCGGGATCACGGTCGCCACCCTGCTGTGGGCGGACCTGGACAACATTTACGTGTGGGTGGTGCTGCTGGTGACGGTGGCCTTCGGCGCCCTGGGCTTGATGGACGACTACGCCAAGGTCACCCGCCAGACGGCGGCGGGGATCTCGGGGCGGACGCGGCTGGCGATCGAGGCCGCCGTCGCCCTGGCGGCGGTCTACCTGATGATCCGGTTCGGCCAGCCCTCGCCCGGGGACGCCGGCCTTTCGACCTCCCTGGCCTTTCCGATCTTCAAGCGCGCCCTGCTGGATCTCTCCTGGTTCTACCTGGCCTTCGGCGCCTTCATCATCGTCGGCGCCTCCAACGCGGTGAATTTCACCGATGGCCTGGATGGCCTGGCCACGGTGCCGGTCATGATCGCGGCGGCGGCGTTCGGCCTCATCGCCTACCTGGTCGGCAACTTCGTGTTCTCCAACTATCTGCAGCTTCATTTCGTGCCAGGGGCCGGCGAGCTGGCGGTGATCTGCGCCGCCATCGTCGGCTCGGGCCTGGGCTTTCTGTGGTACAACGCCCCGCCGGCCCGCATCTTCATGGGCGACAGCGGCGCCCTGGCCCTGGGCGGGGCCATCGGGGCGGTGGCCGTGGCCACCAAGCACGAGATCGTGCTGGGCATCGTCGGCGGCCTGTTCGTCCTGGAAACCGTGTCGGTGATCGTCCAGGTCCTGTGGTTCAAGCGCACCGGCCGGCGGGTCTTCCTGATGGCCCCCGTCCACCACCACTTCGAAAAGCTCGGCTGGTCCGAACCCACCGTGGTGATCCGCTTCTGGATCGTCGCGGTGATGCTGGCCATGCTCGGCCTCGCCACCCTGAAGCTGCGGTGAGGGGAGGGCGAGGCGCGCCATGATCCCGGTCGGTTGTTTCGAGGGGCGAGAAGTCGCGGTGTTCGGCCTCGGCCGCACCGGCCTCACCGCCGCGCGCTCGCTGCTGGCCGGCGGGGCGCGCGTCGCCGCCTGGGACGACGATCCAGGCGCCCGCGCGGCGGCCGAAGCCCAGGGCCTGACCCTGGTCGATCTGGCCGCCGCCGACTGGTCGGCCTTCGCCGCCCTGATGCTCTCGCCGGGCGTGCCGCTCACCCACCCCGCGCCGCACTGGACGGTGGAAAAGGCCAGGGCGGCCGGGGTCGAGATCGTCGGCGACATTGAACTGTTCGCCCGCGCCGTCGCCCTCGCGCCCGCTCACAAACGCCCAAGGATCGTCGCCATCACCGGCACCAACGGCAAGTCGACCACCGCCGCCCTGCTGAGCCACGCCCTGGCCGAAGCCGGGCGCGACACCCGGGTCGGCGGCAACATCGGCTGGGGGGTGCTGGGGCTGGAGGACATGCACGGCGGGGCGGTCTACGTCCTGGAACTGTCCTCCTATCAGCTCGACCTGACTTCGAGCCTCAAGCCCGACGTCGCCATCGTCCTCAACATCAGCCCCGACCATCTCGACCGTCACGGCGACATGGAGGGCTATGTGGCCGCCAAGAAGCGCATCCTGTTGGGTCAGGGCAAGGGCGACACCGCCATCATCGGCATCGACGACGCCTGGGGCCAGCAGCTGTGCACCGAGATCACCGCCGCCAACCGGCGCACCATCTGGCCGATCAGCGCCCGCAAGGCCCTCGGGCGGGGGGTCTACGCCCTGCAGGGCCAACTTTATGACGCCACCGACGGCCGGGTGACCGAGGTCGCCGATCTGACCGCCGCCCGCTCTCTGCCCGGACGCCACAACTGGCAGAACGCGGCGGCGGCCTACGCGGCGATGCGGGCCCTGGGCGTTGCGCGGGAAGACGTGGTCAGCGGGCTGATGAGTTTCCCCGGCCTCGCCCATCGCATGGAAACCATCGGCATCGTCGGCAAGGTGCGGTTCGTCAACGATTCCAAGGCCACCAACGTCGATGCCGCCCGCCAGGCGATGAGCGCCTATCCCGCCTTTCGCTGGATCGCCGGCGGGCGGGCCAAGGCGGGGGGCATCGAACCCCTGGCCGACCTGTTCGGCGGGGTGACCAAGGCCTATCTGATCGGCGAGGCCGCCGGCGCTTTCGCCGCCACCCTGAAGGGCCGTGTCCCATTCGTCGAAGCGGGCGACATGGAAACGGCGGTGGCCGCCGCCTGGGCCGACGCCCGGTCGGACGGCGAGGAGGCCGTCGTCCTGTTCTCTCCGGCCTGCGCCTCCTTCGACCAGTACAGCGACTTCGAGGCGCGGGGCGAGGCCTTCCGCGCCGCCGTCCACGCCTTGACGGCCCCTCGAGCGCGGGAAGCGACCCGATGACCGCCCAGACCCACGCCTTCCCCCGCTCCGACCGCACCCGCCTGGGCCTTTGGTGGTGGACCACCGACCGCTGGCTGCTGGGGGCCACCGCGGCCCTGATCGCCCTGGGGGTGCTCCTGCAGTTCGGCACCAGCCCGGCGGCGGCCTGGCGCCTCGGCATCGCCTGGCCGTTCCACTTCGCGGTGCGCCAGTGCCTGTTCGCGGCCGGCGGGGCGGCGGTCCTCATCGCCGCCTCCCTGCTGTCGCCGCGCGGGGTGCGGCGGACGGCGTTCTTCGTCTATCTGATTTCCATCGCCGCCATGTTCGCCCTGCCAGTCCTGGGCCACGCCGCCAAGGGGGCGACGCGCTGGGTCGAGTTTTCCGGCTTCACCCTGCAGCCGTCGGAATTCATGAAGCCGGCTCTGATCGTCCTCATCGCCTGGATGTTCGCCGAGGGCCAGAAGGGCGAGGGGGTGCCCGGGGTCACCATCGCCTTCGCTCTCTACGCCGTGGCCGTGGCCCTGCTGCTGGCCGAGCCGGACATCGGCCAGACCGTCCTCATCACCGCCGCCTTCGGGGCCGCCTTCTGGATGGCCGGCGTGCCGATGAGCTGGATCGGGGTGTTGGGGGGGATGGCCGTCTGCGGCCTGGGCAGCACCTATTTCCTGTTCCAGCACGTGGCCACCCGGGTCGACGGTTTCCTCAGCCACGAAAAGACCGACACCCAGCAGGTTCACCGCGCCGCCGAGGCGATCGCCGCCGGCGGCGGCTTCGGCCGCGGCCCCGGCGAAGGGATCATGAAGCTGCACATCCCCGACATGCACACCGACTTCGCCTACAGCGCCGCCGCCGAGGAATACGGCCTGTGGCTCTCCCTGACGCTCATCGCCCTCTTCACCCTGGTGGTGGTGCGCGGCCTCTACAAGGCCCTGAAACTGTCCGATCCCTTCGAACAGGTGGCGGCGGCGGGGCTGTTCGTCCTGGTGGGCATGCAGGCCTTCATCAATGTGGCGGTCAATCTGGATCTGGTGCCGACTAAGGGCATGACCCTGCCGTTCATCTCCTACGGCGGCTCGTCCATGCTGGCCATGGGCCTGACCCTGGGCATGGCCATGGCCCTGACCCGCCGGCGCCCCGGCGCCTATGTCGCCACCGACGCCCTGGCCAAGGCCGGCGCGTTTGTCTGATCGGCATCTGGCGTCCCGAAGGGTGGCCGTCATCGCGGCCGGCGGCACCGGCGGCCACCTGTTTCCCGCCCAGGCCTTGGCCACGGCCCTGAGCGCGCGGGGTTGGCGCATCGTCCTGGCCACCGACCAGCGGGCCCAGGCCCTCGCCGATTCCTTTCCCGCCGAAAAGCGGATCGCCCTGACCTCGGCCACCTTCCGACCCGGCAGTCTCCTGGGCATGGCGCGGGCGGCGGCGGCCATCGCCCGCGGCGTCTTCGAGGCGCGCTCGGCGCTCGCCCAGATCGATCCGGCCGTCGTCGTCGGCTTCGGCGGCTACCCCTCCCTGCCGGCCCTGATCGGCGCCATCACCCAGGGCCGGCGAACCCTCATCCACGAACAGAACGCCGTCTCGGGCCGCGCCAACCGCCTGCTGGCGCCGCGCGTCACCGCCGTGGCCTGCGCCTTCCCGATTCTGCTCAAGGCCTCGCCGCGCGTCCAGGCTCGCGCGGTGGTGGTCGGCAATCCCGTCCGCCCCGAAATCGCGGCCCTGGCCGGGCTTCCCTACGCGCCGCCGACCGACGAGATCCGCCTGCTGATCACCGGCGGCAGTCAGGGCGCCCGATTGCTGTCCGAACTCGTACCGGCGGCGGTCGCCGGGCTTCCCGAGGCCCTGCGCCTGCGCCTCAAAATCCACCAGCAGACTCGCCCCGAATGCCTGGACGAGGCCCGCCGCGTCTACGCCGACGCCCAGGTCCGCGCCGAGGTCGCCCCCTTCTTCCGCGACATGGCCGGGCGCCTCGCCGCCGCCCATCTGGTGGTCGGCCGGGCCGGCGCTTCCACGGTCAGCGAGATCGCCGTCGCCGGCCGCCCCTCGATCTTGATTCCTTTGAAGATTTCCCTCGACGACGATCAGGGCCAGAACGCCCGGGTGCTTGCCCTGGCCGGTGCCGCCGAGGTCGCCCGCGAAGACGATCTCACGGCCCCCGCCCTGACCGCCGCCCTCGAAGCCCTGCTCGCCAACCCGCGCCGCCTGGCCCGGATGGCCGCCGCCGCCCGCCGCGTGGCCCAGCCCGACGCCGCCGAACGCCTCGCCGACCTGGTGGAGAAGATTGCTGGATAGAACGGGCGGCCAGGCGTTTCGCCCTCCGCCAATTTCCGCTAGCTCACGATCATGAACGGCCCCCGCGCCCCCTTTGATTTCGGCCTTGTCCACTTCATCGGCATCGGCGGCGCCGGCATGAGCGGCATCGCCGAGATCATGCTGCGCCAAGGCCACGCCGTCCAAGGCTCCGACGCCAAGGCCGGGGCCAATACCGAACGGCTTCAGAAGCTGGGCGCCAAGGTGTTCATCGGCCACGACGCCGCCAACATCGCCGGCGCCGCCGCCATCGTCTATTCCAGCGCCATCAAGGCCGACAATGCTGAAATGGCGGCGGGGCGGGCGGGGCGCACACCCCTCGTTCGCCGCGCCGAAATGCTGGCCGAACTCATGCGCCCGCGCCTGTCGATCGCCGTCGCCGGCGCCCACGGCAAGACCA
>JBBRQW010000012.1:0-47652 GCA_038225765.1 Caulobacterales bacterium
CCTTAAATTTCGTCCACGAAAGGGCGAGAGGCGGCGCTCAGGTGGGAATGTTCAACGCTTCCAGGGCCAGGGCGCGCACCGCCTTGTAATCGAGCTTGCCATTGGCGGCGCGGGCGATGGGGGCCAGCACCAGTTCGCGCGGCGCCTTGTAGGCGGCCAGGTGGGCGCGGACATGGGCGGAAATCTCGGCCAGAGCGGGCGTTTCGGCGCCGGCCATATCGACCACGGCGCAGACGCGCTCGCCGAACCGCGCGTCGGGCATCCCCACCACGGCGGCGTCGCGCACCCCTGGGAAGCGCTTGATGGCCTCCTCCACCTCCTCGGGAAACACCTTCTCGCCGCCTGTGTTGATCACCTGCGAACCGCGGCCGAGCAGGCGAAGCGTCCCGTCCGCCTCGACGGTGGCGAAGTCGCCGGGGATGGACCATCGCCGGCCTTCGTACTCCCGAAAGGTGCGGGCGGTCTTTTCGGCGTCCTTGTAGTAGCCCACCGGCAAAAAACCGCTGACCGCCACCTGGCCGCGCTCGCCGGAGCCCGCCTCGACACGGCGCCCATCCTCGGTGAAGACGGCGCTGTTGGGCCCGGCCATGAAACGGGCCGTCTCGGCTTCCGCGCCGGCCGCCGAGGCCGACGCCCCCAGCCCCACCGCCTCCGACGAGCCCAGGCTGTCGAAGATGGCGCAGCCGGGCAGGTGCCTGAGCAGCCCCTGCTTGTTTTCCATGCTCCACACGGTCCCGGACGAGCCCAGGCGCAGCAGCGACGACAGGTCCCAGTGGCCGGGATTGGCCTCCAGCGCGTCGAGCAACGGGGCGGCGAAGGCCATGCCGACGATGGCCCCGGAGGTCGCCTTCAGCCGCGCCGCCTCGCCCCAGAATTCGCGGGCGTCGAAGCGGGTCGAGGGCAGTGAGGCGACCGCCCCGCCGGCGGTCAGGGCCATCATTGCGCTGAACTGGGCGGTGCCATGCATCAGCGGCGCGGCGGCGATGGCGACCGCCGGCGGAGCCGCCGCCGCGCGGGGACCGGCCGCCTCGGGACCTTCGAACGGCGGCACGCCCAGCAGCACATTGCCGCCGCCGCCCAGCACCCAGAAGAGGTCTTCCTGGCGCCACATCACCCCCTTGGGGAGGCCGGTGGTGCCGCCGGTGTAGAGGATCAGCAGGTCGTCGGAAGAGCGTCCCCACGGCGGCGCGGCGCGGGGAACCGGGCGGGAAGCCAGGGCTTCGTAGTCGGTCGCGAAGGCGGGGACGGGATGGCCCGGCCGCGCCACCGCGATCCAGGCCTTCACCCTGGGCAGGCGGGCGCGGATCGCCTCCACCGTGGCGGTGAAGTCGGCGTGGAACACCACCGCCTCGGCGTCGGCGTTGTCGAACAGATAGATCAGCTCATCGGCCACATAGCGGTAGTTGGTGTTGACCGGGACGAGACCCGCCTTGAAGGCGGCGAAATAGGTCTCCAGGTATTCCGGGGCGTTGTAGAGATAGGCCGCCACCTTGGCCTGCCGCGTCAGGCCCGCCTCCAGCAGATGCGTCGCCAAGGCGTCGGCGCGTCGATCGAACTGCGCCCACGAGACCACCCGCTCGCCGTGAATCTGCGCCGGCCGCGCTGGAATGGCGGCGGCGATCGTCTCCCAGAGATCGGCATAGTTCCACATCGGCGAGGCGGTCCTTCCCTTCAGCCTACATCTTCATGCCGGGCATGGCCGGAGCGGGCGGCCCGTCGCGCACCTGGAAGGCCACCAATCTGCGCCCCGCCCTGACGAAGACCAGGGTGACGGCGACGCGCTCGCCGGCCTTCAGGGGGCGCCTCAGCCCTTCCAGCATCAGGTGCAGGCCGCCCGGCCTGAAGGCGACCGTGGCCTTGCCCGGGATCGCCGCCCCGTTCAGCGCCCGCATGGTCGCCACCGAGCCCACCATGCGGCTCTCGTGTATCGACACGGCCGCCGCCGCCGGGCTGGTCGCCGCGATCAGCCTGTCGGCCGCCCGGCCCCTGTTGGTGATTGACAGGTACCCAGCGCCTGTCTGCCCCGCCGCCGCCGGCCGCGTCCAGGCGTCGGCGACGGTAAGAGGACCGGATACAGCACCCTGGACCACGGGGGCGCCCGCGAGGGCGAGCGCGAAGCCGGCGGCCAGGGCGACGCGGCGGGAGAAGCTGGACATCATGGCCATGCGCTTAAGGGGGGGAACCGCCCTCCGCAAGCGCCTCGCCGTGCCTGCCCCCGCGCACGAACAGCAGCCCCACGAAGCCGATGGCCAGCAGGGCGATGATGGTGGCGAAGCCGCCTTGCTGGGTCTTGAAGAGGCGGGTGCCCTGGTTGACCAGGAAGGGGCCGAGCCAGATGGTGGCGGTGCCGGAGAGGGCATAGACGCCGAAGAAGGCCCCGGTCTGTTCCGGCGGGGTGAGGCGGGTCAAGAGGGTGCGGCTGGAGGCGTAGTGGGCGGTAATGAAGACGGCGTTGGAAAAGCCAATCGCCAGATAGATCCATTCGGGCAGGGTGCGGAAGAATGGCCCGTTCCACAATGGCGCATGGGCGGCCGGGTCGAAAGGCCAGAAATAGAGGATGCGGTCGGGGGCCATGCCCAGGAAGGCGATAATCCCCAAGAGCGACATGCCGATCTCGATCTGCACCGCCCGCTTGGGTCCCACCCCATGGTCCAGCCAGCGGCCGACGAAGCCGCCGAGGACGGCGAGGATGCTCAAGGTGATGCCGAAGAACAGCATCTCCAGGGCATGCCACTTCATCACCCCGGTGGCGTAGACCCCGGCGTAGATCAGGATCGCGGTCATGCCATCGACGTAGAACATCCGGGCCGCCAGGAAGATGGCCGCGTTGCGGTAGCGGCGCACGGTCCTGATCATCGCCAGGAGGTCGGCCGCGCCGCTCTTGATGGCGGTCAGGAACGGGATGCCGGTCCTGGGCGCGTCGGGGGTGAAGAGGAAGAGGGGAAGCGCCCCCACCGCGAACATCCCCGCCGCCATCAGCGCCACCACCCGCTCCGGCTCGTGCAGGGCGCGGCTGAGCCCGAACAGCGGCGCCTTGGGTAGCCACGCCCAGTCCGCGGTCGCCGGCAGGCCCGGCAGGGCGAAGGCCCAGGCGGTAAAGCCCAGGGCCAGCAGGGAAAAAGCGTTGCCGAGCGCCAGGGCCAAGCCCGACGCCTTGTGCGCCGCGCCCAGCCCTGCCGCCCGCACCAGCAGGGAGTTGTGCAGCACCTCCGACCAGGTGAAGAGGACGCCGATCGCCGTGGTCAGGGCCAGGGTCGCGGTGACCGAAAGGCCGCTATGATCGGCCTTGGTCCACCACAGGGACGCGATCATCGGGACCATCGCCGCGACGATCAGGGCCAGCCACACCTTGCGGCGGCCCAGCTTGTCGATCGAGGCGCCCAGGAACGGCGCCGTGGCCATGACGATCCAGCCCGAATACTGGCTCCAGCGCGAGATGATTTCCTGGCCCTTGACCGGGTCGCCCACCACCGTGCCGGCCACATAGGGCATGAAGATGTAGATGGTGATCAGGACGACGTAGGGGTTGCGCACCCCCTCGAACAGCGACCAGCAGCCCGCCCCGAAGGTGAGTTTCGCGCGTGGGTCGAACGCCGCCGGCGGCACGGCCACCAGATCGGCTTCCGAGATGACCTCGCTCACCCCCGCCCGCCCTTTTCCAGCCGCTCGGCCTCGCGCCGCCAACGCCGAGCGCGGATAAGGGTGTCGGCGATCATCCAGGCGAAGCCCAGGAGGCTGACGCCATAGGCCGGCCAGATGAAGAGGCCGTACTTGCCGGCGAACAGGGCCAGGGCGTTCATTTCAGGGCCGCCTGCATGGCCAGGCTCGCCGCCCGCCGTCGCCACACCTCGGTCCGGGTGCGCGTCAGCCACAGGGCGCCGAAGGCGGCGCTGTAACCGGTCCCGACGATGGCCAGCGGGACGAGGTAGACCGCCGCCAGGGTCGGGCCACCGGCGCGGAAGATCGATTCACCCTGGTGCAATGTGTTCCACCACTCCACCGAGAACTTGATGATCGGCAGGTTGATCAAGCCGATCAGGGCCAGGATGGCCCCGGCGCGCGCCCCCTTGGCTTCGTCCTCAATGCTGGCCCGTAGCGCCAGATAGCCGACGAAGAGCAGAAACAGCACCAGCACCGAGGTCAGGCGCGCGTCCCACACCCACCAGGCGCCCCACATCGGCCGCCCCCAAAGGGAGCCGGTGACCAGGGCCAGCAGGGTGAATGCCGCCCCCAGCGGCGCCGCCGCCTTGGCCGCCGCGTCGGCCAGGGCGTGGCGGAAGACCAGGGAGAAGAAGCTCGCCGCGCCCAGGCATCCATAGGCCAGCATGGCCGTCCAGGCGGCTGGCACATGGATGAACATGATCCGCACCGTCTCGCCCTGCTGATAGTCCGGCGGCGCGGCGGCCCCCAGGGCCAGTCCCACGACAATCAACATCGCCGCCAGCGCTCCCAACCCCGGCGCCGCCCAGCGCGAAAACGCCATGAACCGGTGCGGATTGGCCAGGGCGGCGATCATGGCTCCGGCATAGAGGGGCGGGCGTGGGGGGGCAAGCGGGATGCCGAGGGGACGCCGCGCGCGGCCTGGCTCAAATTGACTTATGACCGCGCGAACGTCTTTTGGGTTCGCGGAATGAATCGGTCGGCGCCCTCGCGGGCGAAACCACCCGGCGCGCCGGGCGTTGGCTGAAGCGAAGCGCGGCGCCTTGCCGGGATTGGGTGTCTCATGGATCTGGAAGTCACCGTCGGGCCGCCGCGCCTGGCGATCAATCAAGGGTACGCCGTCCTGATCACCGACCAGGACGGCCAGATTCCGTGGCCCACGGACAAGGGGTTCTACCATTCCGACACCCGGGTGATCTCGAGCTGGTATATCTACGCGGACGGTCAGCCGTGGCAGCTCCTGAACAGCGGCAACATCGCCTACTACGCCTCGCGGATTTTCCTCACCAACCCCGACCTGGACACCGAGGTAGGCAAGGTGGCGGCCGGCACGCTGGGCCTCACCATCGGGCGGTGCCTCGGCGGCGGTCTCCACGAGGATATCGATCTGGTGAATCACGGCCAGAAGGGGGTGCTGTTCAACCTGGAAATCGCCATACGCTGCGACTTCGCGGACATCTTCGAAGTCAAGAGCGGTCATGTGGTGCGCCGGGGCCGGATCACCAGCACCTGGTCGGAGGCCCGAAGCGTGCTGAAGACCGCCTATCGCAACAAGGGTTTCCAGCGCGATGTGATCGTCACCATGCGCGAGTGCGACTCCAGGCCGGTCTACGCCAACGGGCGCATCAGTTTCGAGATCGATCTGGCGCCGGGCGACGCCTGGCACGGATGCCTGCTCTACGAGATCGGCGACGGCAAGACCGTCGATCGGGCGCCCGCAAGCTGCGTCACCCATCCGGGCGAAACGAGAACCGGCCGGCGCCTTTCCCAGTGGCAGGACGCCGTTCTCGACATCGACAGCAGCAACGAGGAGTTCTGGCGCTTCTACCATCAGTCGGTCCAGGACATGGCGGCGCTGCGCCTGCCGATCGAGGGCACCGATCACCTGCAGTTCGTGCCCGCCGGCGGGGTGCCGTGGTTCGTCGCCCTGTTCGGCCGCGACAGCCTGATCGTCTCGCTGCAGAATGCCATGGTCTATCCCAACTTCGCCCGCGGCGCGCTGGAGGTCTTGCGTCGCTATCAGGCCAAAAAGCGCGACGACTGGCGCGACGCCGAGCCCGGCAAGATCATGCACGAGCTTCGCCGCGGCGAACTGGCCTATTTCAAACTTATTCCGCACACGCCCTATTACGGCACGGCGGACGCCACCATTCTGTATGTGATCGTCCTGCACAACGCCTGGCGATGCACCGGCGACGCCGACCTGCTGACCCAATACATGCCGACGGCCGAAAAGTGCCTCAAATGGATCGACCGCTACGGCGACCGCGACGGGGACGGTTTTCAGGAATATCAAACCCGTTCCACGGCGGGCTATTACAATCAGGGGTGGAAGGATTCGGGCGAGGCCCTGGTCTATCCCGACGGCTCGATCGTCAAGACCCCCATCGCCCTGGTGGAGCTCCAGGGCTATGTCTACGACGCCTGGCTGCGAATGGCCCAGATCTACGACGCGCTGGGCAAGAAGGCCCGCGCCCGCGCTCTGCGAGGGAAGGCGAAGGCCCTCTTCGACCGCTTCAACGACGCCTTCTGGGACGAGGAGTCGGGCTTCTACGCCTTCGCCCTCGACGGCGACAAAAAGCCGGTCCTGAGCGTGGCCTCCAATCCGGGCCAGCTTCTGTGGTCCGGCATCGTGCCGCCCGATCGCGCCGCCAAGGTCGTCAAGCGGCTGATGAAGCCAGACATGTGGAGCGGCTGGGGAATCCGCACCCTGTCAACGAAAAACCCATCCTTCAATCCCAACTCCTATCAGAACGGGGCGGTGTGGCCGCACGACAACGCCCTGATCGCGCTTGGCATGCGCCGCTATGGCTTCGTCAAGGAGGCGGCGCAGGTCGCCCGCGACGTGAGCGGCGCGGCGGCCTTCTTCATGCTCCATCAGATGCCGGAGCTCTATGCGGGCATGAAGCGCGATCCGACCAATTTCCCGGTGCAGTATCTGGGCGCCAACGTTCCCCAGGGCTGGGCGGCCGGGTCGTGCTTCACGTTTCTGCAGATGATCGTCGGCTTCGCGCCCGACGCGCCGGGCGGCAAGCTGTGGATCGACCCCATCCTCCCCGACTGGCTCCAGGACCTTCGAATCAAGAATCTCAGCGTCGGCAAGGGCAATTTCGACCTGCACCTGTGGCGCGAGGGCGAGGCCACGCGCTGGGATGTCGAAAAGGGCGACGGCGCCTATGTCGCCCAGCGCAGCTACGCCACCCAGACGGAGCGGTGGGTCTGAACCCCTTCTACACCATCGGCCATTCCACCCGGAGCGTCGACGAACTCGCCGCTCTTCTGGGGGACGCGGGCGCGACCCTCATCGCCGATGTCCGCACCGTTCCCCGATCACGGACCAATCCGCAGTTCAACCTGGACGCCCTGCCCGGCGCGCTCGCCGAGCGACAGATCGCCTATCGGCACATCGCCGCCCTGGGCGGCCTGCGCGGGCGGCCCAAGGGCGCGGCGGCGTCGCCCAACACCTTCTGGGAAAACGCCAGCTTCCGGAACTACGCCGACTACGCCGACACCGCGCCGTTCCGCGCGGGCTTGGCCGAACTGGTCGCGCTTGGCGAAGACCGCCTCTGCGCCGTCATGTGCGCCGAGTCCGTCTGGTGGCGTTGTCACCGGCGAATCATCGCCGATTACTTGATCGCCGCCGGCGCGGCGGTGTTTCACATCCTGGGCCCCGGCAAGATCTCGGCGGCGACGATGACGGCCGCGGCGCGACAGACCACCGACGGCCGGCTGATATATGCCCAGGCCGGGAGCGTCCCGTAACGGCTTCATCGACGACAAGACCGCCGGAACCTCCGCGTGCATTCCGATCGACGCGGCGCGATGGCGGGAAGCCCTGGCGCGCCGCGTCGCCTTGGCGCACAAGATGCGCGGAGGAACCCACGCCTGCTAGAGCGCTTTCCGCAAAAGTGGGAACTGGTTTTTCGACCGGAAAGCGCTCAAGTGTTTGAGTCTGGGCGCCGCGCGATCGCCTTCGGGCACCCGACGCCCTCCAGGAGATCCTCGGCCCATGCCCGACGCCGACATCGACTACGCCACGGCCACCGCCGGCGCCCTCGCCGAAGCCCTCGCCGCGCGCAGGGTGAGCGCGGTCGAACTGTGCGACGCCGCGATTGAGCGCATCGAGCGCCTGGACGGGCCGATCAACGCCGTGGTGGTGCGCGATTTTGACCGCGCCGCCGGCGCCGCCAAGGCCGCCGACGCCGCCCTGGCGCGGGGCGAGCGGCGGCCCCTGCTGGGCGTTCCGATGACGGTCAAGGAATCGTTCAACGTCGCGGGCCTCGCCACCACCTGGGGCTCGCCCGCCTTCAAGGACTGGATCGCCCCCACCGACGCGGTGGCGGTGGCCAGGCTCAAGGGGGCCGGGGCGGTGATCCTCGGCAAGACCAACATTCCGCCCTTTCTCGCCGACTGGCAGAGCGTCAATCCGGTCTATGGCCGCACCAACCATCCCCTCGATCCCGGGCGCACCCCCGGCGGCTCGTCCGGCGGCGCGGCGGCGGCCCTGGCGGCCGGAATGGTTCCCCTGGAGTTCGGCTCGGACATCGGCGGCTCGATCCGGGTGCCGGCGTCGTTCTGCGGTGTGTTCGGCCACAAGCCGAGCTACGGCCTCGTGCCGGGACGCGGCCAGTCCGCGCCGGGCCAGGACGGTTGCGACCCGCCGCTGGCGGTGGTGGGGCCGCTGGCCCGCACCGCCGATGATCTCGCCCTGGCGCTCGACATTGTCGCCGGCCCCGACGACGACGAGGCCATGGGCTATCGCCTCGACCTACCGGCGCCTCGCCACCGCCGCCTGGCTGACTTCCGTATACTGATGATCGATGAACATCCCTCCGCCGCCCTCGACGGCGAGATCCGCGACGCTCTCCATTTCCTGGCCTCGAACCTAGAGAGCGGCGGCGCTTCGGTCGCGCGGCGCAGCGAGCTGGTCCCCGACCTTGCCGCCGCCCAGGCCGCCTACGCGACCCTGCTGTTCACCGCCATCTCGCGCGGCGGGCCGCCGCGGCCCGATCCGCTGTCCGCCCACGCCTGGCTCGACACCCTGGACGTTCAACTCGCGGTGCGCCGCCGGTGGGCGGAGCTGTTTCGTGATTTCGACGTGGTGCTCGCCCCGGCGTTCGGCGTGGTCGCCTTTCCCCACGACGACGGCGACTTCAATAGCCGCATTCACACCATCGACGGCGTCGAGACCTCCTATGGGGCCCAGGTGGCCTGGCCGGGCATGGCCACCTTCGCCAATCTGCCAGCCACCGCCGTTCCGATCGGCGCGACGAAGTCGGGCCTGCCCATCGGCGCGCAGATCATCGGCCCCCATCTGGAAGACCGCACGCCCCTGGCGTTCGCCGCGATCATCGAGCGGGCGTTCGGCGCGAGGCTCTGAAAGCTTTAGCGCGGGCCGCCGGAGCCACCACCTCTATCGGCCTGGAAGGCGTCGAACGCCCGTTGCTGGAGCGGCGTGAGCTGGGCGTAGAAGCGCTTGGTGGCGTCGATTCGTGCCACCGTCATGGCGCGCATCTCATCCATCCCGGCCAGCATCATGTCCAGCCGTTGCGGCGTGGGCAGGGAGGCGGTCGCCTCCTCCCGTCGCCGCATGCGCTCCATGGCGGCGGTCGGCGGGGTCATGGCCTGGACGAAGGCCTGCAACGCGCCGTCCTGATCGGGACGCAGGCGCAGGGCCTCGCGCAGGCGCTGCGCCTGCGAGGTGGGGGCGATGGGCGGCGGCTCGCCGTTCGCCCTTGGCGGTCCAGGCGGCGGACCGTACTGGCCTTGAGCGAGCCCGGCGGCCGGGGCCGCCAGCGAGCCGGCGAGGGCGGCGAGCAGAAAAAGGCGAGGGGAGGATGTCATGAACGGCTCCGTTGGCTGCCCGCTCCTATACAGGCCGGGGCGTGAATGTCGCCTGAACGCCCAACGACCCTCACGACAAGGCGTTGCGGCAGGCGGCGGCCATGGCGAACGGCGTCAGGGCCACCGCCGCCAGGGTGTAGGCCGCCAGCAGGGCGAAGGCGGCGCGCCACGGCAGGCCCGCTTCGAAGGCGGCCACCGCCGCGCCACCGAAGATCACCGGGGCGGCGAGCAGAGGCAGGACGATGACGGCGATCAATACCCCGCCGCGCCGGCTGGCGAGGGCCAGGGCCGCGCCGGCCCCGCCGACGAAGGCGAAGGCGATCCCGCCCACGGCCGCCGCCGCCGCGATCATCGCCGCCGCGGCGGCCGGCGCCCCCAGCGCGATGGCGGCGACGGGGGCGGCGAGGGCCAGCGGCGCGCCCGCGGCCAGCCACTGGGCCATGCACTTGACCGCCGACACCGCCTCCAGCGGCAAGGGCCCCAGGGCGAGAAGATCGAGCGACCCGTCCTCGAAGTCCCGCTCGAACAGGCGCTCGAGACTGAGCAGGCTGGCCAGGACCAGGCCCACCCAGGTGACGCCGCCGGCCACCGCCGCCAGGCGCGCCGGCGAGGGCCGCACCGCCAGGGGCAGCATGGCGGTCGCCGCGGCGAAGAAGCCCAGAGCCAGCAACGGGCCGCCGCCGCGTCCCCAGGCCAGGGCCAGTTCGCGGCGGAGCAGCAACCGAAGGGCGCTCATATGCCAATTTCCACGGTGCGCGCGGCGATGGGCAGGGGGTCGTGCACGGCCGCCAGAATGAGGCCGCCGCCCCTCAGGTGATCGCCCATCGCCGCGCCCAGCAGGGCGCGGCCGGATCCATCCAGGGCGGCCAGCGGCTCGTCGAGCAGCCACAGCGGCCGGGGCGCGGCGATCAGCCGGGCCAGGGCGACGCGGCGCCGTTGGCCGGCCGACAGCATGCGGACCTCCAGGTCGAGCAGGCGGCCAAGGCCCAGACGGTCGGCGGCCGCCCCGGCGCCGGCCTCGCTGCCGCCAGTCCAGCGGGCCTGAAAGTTGAGTTCCTCGCGCGCCGTCCGGCTGGTCTTGAGGCCGTCCTGATGGCCGATCAAGTGGCAGGCCCGTCGGCGCGCCTCGTCGGGCTCGACCTCCCCGGATTCGTCGAAAAATCGCACCGCCCCGGCCAGCGGGCGAATGAATCCGGCCACGGCGCGCAGCAGGCTGGTCTTGCCCGCCCCGTTCGCCCCGGTGAGGGCCAGGGCCTCGCCGGCCGCCACGGAGGCGCCAAGTCCGGCGAATAGCAGCCGCTCGCCACGCTTTATGGCCAAGTTTTCTATATCGAGTCGCGCGATCATCGCGTTCCGCGCGCATGGACGCGGGCCGGGTCCCGGTCTATGACAGCCTCGGCCGCACGGGGACGATGCCGCGCGGGGCGGAACCTGTGAGTCCGCCCCGATCCGCGCACGATCCTCCGAACCGATTTTCGGACGGCCTGGAACTTGCAAGGGACTTCCCCACCATGCCCTCCCTCGACAGCCTGAACACCCGCCGTCAATTGACCGTCGGCGAAAAGACCTACGCCTATTTCAGCCTGCGCGCCGCCGAAGAGGCAGGGCTGGCCGGCATTTCGCGCCTGCCCGTCTGCATGAAGGTGCTGCTGGAAAACCTGCTGCGCAACGAGGACGGCGCGGGAACCGGCAGGGCCGACCTGGATGCCTTGGCGGCCTGGATCGACAACAGGGGCGCGACGCGGCACGAGGTCAGCTTCCGCCCGGCGCGGGTGCTGATGCAGGACTTCACCGGCGTGCCGGCGGTGGTGGACCTGGCCGCCATGCGCGACGCCCTGGCGGCTCTGGGGGGCGACCCGGAGCGGATCAACCCCCTCAACCCCGTCGATCTGGTGATCGATCATTCGGTGATGGTGGACTATTTCGGCACCCCCAAGGCCTTCGCCGAGAACGTGGAGAAGGAATACGACCGCAACATCGAACGCTACCGCTTTCTGCGCTGGGGATCGTCGGCCTTCAACAACTTCCGCGTCGTGCCCCCCGGAACCGGCATCTGCCATCAGGTGAACCTGGAGAACCTGGCCCAGACCGTGTGGACGGCGGAGGCCGGCGGGGTAACGCTCGCCTATCCCGACACCCTGGTCGGCACCGACAGCCACACCACCATGGTCAATGGCCTCTCGGTGCTGGGCTGGGGCGTGGGCGGCATCGAGGCGGAGGCGGCCATGCTCGGCCAACCTATCCCCATGCTGATTCCCGAAGTGATCGGCTTTCACATGACCGGGGCCTTGCCGGAAGGGGCCACGGCCACCGACCTGGTGCTCACCGTCACTCAGATGCTGCGCAAGAAGGGCGTGGTCGGCAAGTTCGTGGAATATTACGGCGACGGCCTAGCCAACCTCACGGTGGAGGACCAGGCCACCATCGCCAACATGGCCCCTGAATATGGCGCCACCTGCGGCTTCTTCCCGGTCACCCGGGCCACCATCGACTATCTGGCCGCCACCGGCCGCGCTCCCGAACGCGTGACGCTGGTGGAAGCCTACGCCAAGGAACAGGGGCTGTGGGTGGAACCGGGCGTGGAGCATCCGATATTCTCCGACACCCTGGACCTCGACCTTTCCACCGTCATGCCCTCCCTGGCCGGTCCCAAGCGTCCGCAGGACAGGGTGCTCCTCACCGACGCCGCCGCCAGCTTCCGCGCCGCCCTGCACGGCGAGTTCGGCAAATCCGAAGAGACCTCGGCCACGCGCGTGGCCGTCCAGGGCGAGACGCACGACGTCGGAAACGGCGATGTGGTGATCGCCGCCATAACCTCCTGCACCAACACCTCCAATCCCAGCGTCCTTATCGCCGCCGGCCTGTTGGCTAAGAACGCCGTCGCCAAGGGGCTGAAGGTGAAGCCGTGGGTGAAGACCTCGCTGGCCCCCGGCTCCCAGGTGGTCACCGACTATCTGACCAAGGCGGGGCTCACCAAGCCGCTGGACGCGCTTGGCTTCAACCTGGTGGGCTACGGCTGCACTACCTGCATCGGCAATTCCGGCCCGCTCGCCGAGCCGATCGCCAAGGCGGTCCAGGACGGCGACCTGGTGGCCGTCTCGGTGCTGTCGGGCAACCGCAACTTCGAGGGTCGGGTCAATCCCGACGTGCGAGCCAACTATCTGGCCAGCCCGCCGCTGGTGGTGGCCTACGCCCTGGCCGGCTCCATGCTCGTCGATCTCACCACCGAGCCCCTCGGCCAGGGCAAGGCGGGCAAACCCATTTTTCTGAAAGATATCTGGCCCACCAACAAACAGATCGCGGATATCCAGCGCAAGGTGGTGGGCAGCGAGATGTTCGCCGAGCGCTATAGGGACGTGTTCAAGGGCGACAAGAACTGGCGGGCGATCGAGGTTTCCGGCGGACAGACCTACGCCTGGGAAATGGGCTCGACCTATGTCCAGAACCCGCCCTATTTCGAGGGCCTGACCATGAGCCCCGAGCCGATTACCGATATCGTCGAGGCGCGCATCCTGGGCATCTTCGGCGATTCCATCACCACCGATCACATCAGCCCGGCCGGCAACATCCGCAAATCCTCGCCGGCGGGAGAGTATCTCACCGGCCATCAGGTCAGCCAGGGGGACTTCAACTCCTATGGTGCGCGGCGCGGCAATCACCAGGTGATGATGCGCGGCACCTTCGCCAACATCCGTATCCGCAACAAGATCACGCCCGAGATCGAAGGGGGGGTGACCCGTCATTTCCCCTCCGGCGAGGAGATGTCGATCTATGACGCGGCCATGCGATACAAGGCCGAGGGGCGCGCCACCGTGGTCCTGGCCGGCAAGGAATACGGCACCGGCTCGTCGCGCGATTGGGCGGCCAAGGGCGCCAAGCTGCTGGGCGTACGGGCGGTGATCGCCGAGAGTTTCGAGCGCATCCACCGCTCCAACCTGGTGGGCATGGGCGTCCTGCCGCTACAGTTTATCGCCGACGGCTGGCAGCGCCTGGGCCTGACCGGCGAAGAGATCGTCACCATCCGCGATTTGGCTGACCTCCATCCCCGCCGTCAGCTCATGGTCGAACTCTACCGCCCTAGCGATGGCAAGATCGCCCGCTTCCCGGTTCGCTGCCGCATCGATACACCCACCGAACTCACCTATTTCAAGAATGGCGGCGTGTTGAACTTCGTGCTCCGCAACCTGGCCAAGGCGGCCTAGGCGAACGCCTCCGTCGCCCGCCGCCGGGTGAGCGCTCCTCTCGCTCACACGTTCGTGAACGTCCCCGTGGCCAAACTCCGCTTAATTGCGGCCCGATGAGCCGAGCGGCGTTCCTGTTGACGATCTGCGCCACCCTGGCGGCGGCGGCGGCGGCATGGGCGCGCGGCCCGGTGATCGTCGAGTTGTTCACCGCCCAGGGCTGTTCGCCCTGCGGCAAGGCCAACGCCTTCGTCGGTCGCCTCGCCGATCGGCCCGGCGTCATCGCCCTCACCTGGTCGGTGGACTATTGGGACTATCTGGGCTGGAAGGATACCTTCGCTCAGCCGGCGTTCGCCGAACGCCAGCGCGCCTACGACAAGCGCTTTGGGCTGCGCGACGTTTACACCCCGCAAGTGGTGGTCGATGGCGCGACCCAGACCTCCGGCGACAAGACGGCGACGGTGGAGGGCCTGATCCGCGAGGCGAGGCGGTCGCCGCGTGAGCGCCCGGATATCGAGATGCGCGGCGATGGCCGCGTCGGCGTGGGCACGGGGCGACGGCCCGGCGGCGGCGCGGATGTATGGCTGATCCGCTTCGATCCCCGCGAGCAGGATGTGGAGGTGAAAGAAGGGGACAATCGCGGCGCCACGATTCCGCACCGCAATGTGGTGCGAGAGGTGGCGCGCCTGGGCCCCTGGTCGGGCCGGTCGATCAACTTCAAGCTTCCGGAGGCGAGCGAGGACGCTCTCAGCACCCTGATCCTGGTCCAGGGCGCGCACGGCGGTCGCGTTCTCGGCGTCCTCGACATCCCCGCCGCGCAGGCCAAGGGCGGGGAAGGAAGCCAAGCAAACCCCACGAATACAAAACCCCCGCGACCGGAGGGGAAGGGCCGCGGGGGCGTCTCGTAGATTGGGTATCGGCCAACCGGAGCCCGCGAATCCAGGGGGCTGGGGGGGCTGTTCAGGATCCGGACCCGCGGGTGTTCCGATCAGCCGACACTCCCTAGATCGGGGTCCAACCGGGCGTCGGCGGGACGGAAATAAGGTGATTTCAGGGCTGCGGGCGAACGAACATTCGTGGTTCGCGAACCTCGCCCGGACGGTCACGTCGCTCCCGGAAACGCAAAAGCCCCGCGACCGGAGGGATAGGGCCGCGGGGCGATTGGGAGGCTTGATCGTCGGCTGACCGAAACCCCGCGATCCCAGGGGGCTGGGGGGGCTGTTCAGAACCGGAACCGCTGGTGTCCCGATCAACCGACGCCCACCAAGATCGGGGTCCAAGCGGGCGCGCGCTGGGCCGAAACAAGGTCATTTCGCGGCGCCGCAACATGAAACCGAACGCGAACGGGCATCACTGGGGCGGCCAGCGCTTGAGCCGGCGTATCTCGCTTTCGAAACTCCGACCGACCGCGACGACGCGCCCGCTCTGCAACGTGAGTTCCACGCCCCCCTTTGGCCGATGAGTCACTCTTTGAATGGCCGAGACCCTTACTAACGCCGAACGATGGACCCGCATGAAATCCCCCCCGTTCAGCCGGTCCGATAAGGCGCTCAGCCGTTCCTTCATAAGATGGGCGCGGGTCGTCGCGTACATTCGAACGTAGTCGCCTTCCGCCGCGAACATTTCGACGTCTCTCAGCGGCACCCGGGTCGATCCGTGTCTCTCGGCTATCCACAGATCGTTGTCTCGCCCGGCCGCCGCGCCCATGTCGGCGTCCGCCGCCTGAAGATCGGCGACCAGAGCGAGAAGTTCCGCGATCCGGGCGTCGGCGCCACGAGCCCGCCGAACCGCCCGAACGCGTTCGATCGCCCCGCGGAGCCGATCGAACTCCACCGGCTTAAGCAAATAGTCCACGGCCGCGGCTTCGAACGCGTTGACGGCAAAGCGACTGAAGGCGGTGACAAGGATGACGGCGGGTCGAGACGCAGCCGGCAGGGCGGCCAAGACCTCCAAGCCGCTCATCACCGGCATCTTCACATCCAGGAAAATCAGTTCAGGCCTGAGGGTCTCGATCAGCTCCAAGGCCTCGCCTCCATCGGCGGCGACTCCGGCGACTTCCACGTCGCTCATTTCACCCAAGGCTATCTGCAACCTCCGAATTGCGAGGGGTTCGTCGTCAACGATCAGCACCCGGAGCGTCGGGTTCATGATCTTTCCAATGGCAGCATCAAGGTCACGGCGAAGCCGCCCCCCGGCTGGCCGGCGGCTTCGAGCCCGGCCGCGGCGCCATAAGTCGCTTCCAGGCGCCCCCTCACGTTCCCCAGTCCGATCCCCAGTCGTGGCGTGTTCGGTGGCGAGGCGGCCGTCCCGTTGTCGGCGACGCGAATCCGAAGAAGACCGTTCACGCTCTCCGCGGCGATGGAGATGACTACCGGGCGTGTGCTCGGCGCCACGGCGTATTTCACGCAATTCTCGATAAGCGGCTGCAGGACGAGGCTAGGTACGCGCGCATCGAGCAGCGCCTCCGGGACGCACTCCTCCACGCGCAGGCGGTCGGCGAAGCGAATTCTTTCGATAGCGAGGTACTGGCGTTGAACCTCCAACTCCTCGGACAGAGGAATCCTGTCGCCGGGATTCTTTTCGAGGGAGTGGCGAAGAAAGCGCGATAGCGCGAGTATGACCTGTTCCGCCGTCTCGTTGCGTCCGTCGAGCACTAGAGTGGAAAGGGCGTTCAGAATATTGAACAGAAAATGTGGATTGACCTGGTAGCGAAGCATGCGGTTCTGGGCTTCGAGCGCATAGTTCCTGGCGACAGAGAGGGCCAGATCTTTCTCTTGTACTTCTCTTTCATAGCCGATCATCAAATATATGGCCGCCCACGCCACGAACACAAAATACATAATCCGCCAAACGAAGACGATGCCATCCACGAAATCCATTGCATCCGGCATGGACGCATCCATCGGCAGGAAAATCCAGGTGTTCACCAGTCCGTAAATAAATGAAGCAGGCAGAGAGAGCAGGATCGCCAGAGTCAATCGGCTTGTGAACGAACGGCTGTAGCGTTCGAGCGGGAAGGCCATCAGCCAACAGATCGCCGCCCCGGCCACGCAGACAACGGCCCGGCGCAGCGCAAGCTCGACCGGGTGAGGCATCTTGGCGGTCGCGACGCCGATGCTCAAGGAAAGGTAGGCGATAAACCAGACCAGGCCAGTCCATAGAAAGCGCCGGTTAGCCGTTCTTGGCGCCTTAAGACTCAGCATGGCTCAACAGGATTCCGCATGGCCCAGCGCTTTCGCCGCGGGCGTGGCTGGAAAGAATTGATTCGCTCGGCGATCGCGCCCGCGCCGTCGAACATATCGCCAGACTCGCGCCGGGCGTAGCCGCCACGCCTGGCCGCTCGTTCATGAAATCGCCCCCAGGCAGTCAATAGCCGCAATCCTTCACGAAAGGTCGCGATCGCCCGCGCCCCGATCCGTGGCGGCTCTCGCCGGACAATGGCGACGCCACGGCCTCGCTTTGGCGGCAGAGACACGACGGCGGCGGGCGTTGCAAGACCGCTTAACCACCGTTGGGCGGCGAAAACTGACGGTTTGTCGATTTCTCGTCCGCTCGACCGGCCAAAAGGGCGGCTCATCGAATCGGCCTCGCCGCGTCTGTCGAGCCTCTACAAGATGCGGCGGGCGGGAGCGTCGGAATGACATTACGAGCGGCGAATGGACGAGCGGGGCCGGCGTCGCCGACGGCGTCCTTGCCAATGCGCGATTCGGATGCGCGCGACCTCAAGGCGATCAGCGAACTCCTGGACGTCACGCCCGCCGTTCTAGACCGGGCGCGGTCTCTCTTCACCCTCTTGGGGGATCCTGGTCGGCGAACCGTTCTGGAGAGATTGTCGCGCCAGCCCGAGAGGCCCGGACGAAGCCTGCCAGAGATGACGGGCATGGAGGACGCGGATATCTACCATCGCCTTCGCAGCCTGCGGCGCGGTAGCGTTATCGTGAAGAACCGGCATCACATCTACAGCGTTGATCCGCTGACCTTGAGTTGCGCGAGCCGATATATCGACACGCTCACGGTGGCGGCGTCATTGACGGCGCGGGTCGGGTCGCCATGACAATTGACCTCGACGCCGCTCTCGAAGCGCTCGCCGACCCCACCCGACGCGACCTCTTCGAGCGCATCGCGATCCGACCGCGCCGGGTTGGCGAACTGGCGAACGAGGTGCCGGTGACGCGTCCGGCGGTGTCGCAGCACATCCGCGTCCTGCGAGACGCCGGTCTGGTGCTCGACCGGGATGCGACCTTGCATGTGATCGCCGAGGCGCTCCCCTTCATACGGCTGTACTTCGACCGCCTGTGGCTGGAAGCTTCCCTTGGTGACGCCTGGCTGGCCCGCCGCCGCATCGAAACCCACGATTTCGGCCTCTAGGCGGCCAAAACCCCCTTCCCATACATCCGCCCCCTGAAAAAAAAAGGACTCGAGGACCATGTCGAGATCAAGTTCGTTTCACGGCCCCGGTTCGCGCCGCGCCCGACGCATGGCCCTTTTGGCGACCGCCATGGTGGTCGTGAGCTACGCGGCCGCGGCCGCGCCGGGGCAGAGAATCGAAACGGCGCTCGACGCCCAGAGTCCGGTCGATTTCGAGGTGTTCTTGCCGCTGCGAAACACCACCGCCCTTGCCACTCTGCTCGCCGCCCAGAAGCAAAGAGGTTCGGCCGCCTATCACAAGTGGCTGACCCCCGCCGAGTTCGGCGCCCGTTTCGGCCCCGCGCCGGCGGCGATCGGCCAGGTCGAGGCGGCGCTGCGGAGCGCCGGCCTCCAGATCACCGCCGTCCATACCCGCTCCCTTCACGTGGCTGGAACCGCCGGTCAGGTCGGCGCGACATTCGCCACCAGCCTCAAGGCCGTGCAATCGGTCAATGGAAGCCGCGATATTGTCGCCGCTTCGAAGCTCACCCTGCCGGCCGCGCTCGCCCAGGCCGGGGTGGTCGTCGCCGCCTTCACCGGCATCCCCGACAGCCGGTCGTTCTCGCAAAAGTTCGCCCTGCCGACCGACCGCCACAGCGTGGTCGGTCCCTATGACTACGACGGCTTGAAGCAGGCCTATGACTATCCATCGTATCAGTCGAAGCTGCCCAACGGCCAACGCCTCGACGGGACGGGAGTCGATGTCGCCGTGCTGATCGACACCAACGCCCTCAACTCCGACATCGCCGCCATGTTTAACTTCGAGGGCTTCACCGCCACGACCGGCAAGCAGCCGCCGACGATCCGGACCCTCAACGTCGATGGCGGCGCGCCGTTCGATCCCAACCGTTCGACCGAGGCCTCTCTCGACGTGCAACAGATCCTGGGCGGCGCGCCGGGGGCGTCGGTGACGCTGGTGAGCGTCCCCGATCTTTCCCAAAAGCATATCATCGACGGCTACCTGGAGATCGTCGAGCGGAACCAATGGGATTTGGTCAATTCGTCGTTTGGTCTCTGCGAACTGGCCTACTTTCCCGCCTACAACAACGGCGTGGATTTCAGGCCGCTTCTCAGGGTCTATGACGAGGTCTTTCAACAGGGCAGCGCGCAGGGCATCACCTTCGTCGCCAGCTCCGGCGACAGTGGCGGCCTTTCCTGCCCCAGCCTCAACTATATCCATGGCGGCGCGAAGGGCGTCTTCATCGCCAGCGTCGAAAACCCCGCCGACGATCCCAATGTGACGGCGGTCGGCGGCACCAATCTGATCACCTCGCCGCCCGACCCGATGCTGACCAGCGCCTATGTGGGCGAGAACTTCGACGGCGATCCAGAGGTTCCCTACGACCCGTTCGGCCTCGGCCACACGGTCGCCGGCGGTTACTGGGGCGCGGGCGGCGGTCGAAGCGCGGTCTTCGCCGCGCCAGATTACCAGAGCGCTGTCGTCACCGACTCCAAGGCCCGAACCATTCCGGACGTCGGCATGCAGGTCGGCGGCTGTCCCCTGGGCCTCGCGAAACTGCCCTGCGGACCCAACCGCAGCGCCGCCATCGTCACCATCGCCGGCGCCCGCTTCGGGGTGATCGGCACTTCGGTGTCCTCGCCCGAGTTCGTCGGCGCCCTGGCGCTCTTTCAGGAGTTCTCGGGCGGTGGCCGGCTGGGCAATGTCAACAGCTACCTCTACGGGGCCAGCGCCACCCAGAACCTGCTGGGTGCGGCGGGCGCTCCGGCGGTCGCCCAATTCTATCACAAGAACATCGGCGGCTTCGACGGTTTCTGGCGCCGCTACCGCGAGCAGTACAATTATGCCGTTGGCAACGGCACACCGGACGTACGCCGGCTGTTCGGCATGCAGAACCTGGCCCCGGCCGGCGATTCCCGAACGCCCAGCAATCCTTGAAGGGCACCAGCCGCCGGCGATCGCTCGGGACGCCGGGAACCATTGCGTGGAGAAGCGAAGCCTCGCCAGTAACATTACAGAAACGTGATCCGTACTTACCGATTTAACCAGTATATATGTGGCCATTTTGAGACATAAATCCGCAAGCTATCCAAATATGGTAAATGACCGTTGACACATTGCGAGCCACAAACCCTATTCACGGCTCATCTGTTCATAAGCACCGATTGATCGGAATGACGCTTACGCATTCCATTTGAGCGGCTACCGGGGAATTCATAATGAGAACCATGCCTTGTACCGTGCGCGCCCGCCTGATGGCGTCGTCCATGATCACCGGTGTCGCCCTGGCGGCCCTCTCGGCCGGCGGCGCCCTGGCTCAGAACGCGCCCGCTCCGGCGGCCGTCGCCGACAACGCCGCCACCAACGTCACCGAGTTCGTGGTCACCGGCTCGCGCATCCCGCAGCCGAACCTGACCAGCATCGCGCCGGTCACCTCGGTCACCAACGCCGAACTGAAGCTCACCGGCACCAGCCGGGTCGAGGATCTGATCAACAGCCTGCCGCAGGCGGTGGCCGACCAGGGCGGCAACCTTTCCAACGGCTCCACCGGCACCGCCGACATCTCCCTGCGCAACCTGGGCCCGTCCCGCACCCTGGTGCTGATCGACGGCCGTCGCCTGGTTCCCGGCGACCCGAGCTTCCCCTTCGCCGACATCAACTTCATCCCCGCCGCCCTGATCGACCGGGTGGAGGTCGATCTGGCCGGCGCCTCGTCGGTCTACGGTTCGGACGCCGTGGCCGGGGTGGTCAACTTCATCATGAAGCGCGACTTCGAGGGCGTTCGCCTCGACGTCAACTCCGGCATCTATCAGAACAACAACGAAAACAAGGACGCCCAGGCCGCCAACATCGCCAAGGGTTTCTCTCCCCCCACCGGCAGCGTGTTCGACGGCACCCAGGTGGACGTGACCGCGATCGTCGGCGTCAACAGCCCCGACGGCAAGGGCAATGTGGAGGGGTATGTCAGCTACCGCCACATCGATCCGGTGACCCAGGACGCGCGCGACTACAGTTTCTGCAATGAACAACTGAGCGCCACCGGCAGGGGCTTCATCTGCGCCGGCTCGCCCACCATCCCCGGGGGCCGGTTCATTCCCTTCGACAACAACTACAACACCAACGGCCCGTTCACCCTCGACGCCGCTCATCCCGGTAACTTCCGCGCCCTGACGGCCGGCGACGTGTTCAATTTCGCGCCCGCCAACTACTATCAGCGGCCCGATGAGCGCTACGCCGGCGGCTTCTTCGCTCACTACGACATCAGCAAGCAGTTGCAGGCCTATTCGGAATTCATGTTCCAGGACGACCACACGGTCTCCCAAGCCGCGGCCACGCCCTTCGGCACCCTCGTGGCGATCCCATGCAACAATCCGCTGCTGTCGCCGCAGGAAGTGGACCTGATCTGCACCCAGAACGGCTACACCACAGTCAATCCCCACGTCTCCATCGCCAAGCGCAACGTCGAAGGCGGGCCCCGCCAGGACGATCTGCGGCATACCGACTATCGCGCCGTGGTCGGCCTCAAGGGCGATCTGAACGACAGCTGGCACTACGATGTCTACGGCCAGTATGGCGCCGCGGTCTTCGCCGATGTTCACACCAACGACCTCTCGATCGCCAAGGCCACCCGGGCCCTGAACGTGGTTCCCGATCCGCGTCCGGGCCCCAATCAGGGCCAGGCGGTCTGCCAATCGGTCCTCAATGGCAGCGACCTGGCCTGCGTGCCATGGAACCTGTTCACGCCCGGCGGCGTCACGCCGGCCGCCGAAGCCTATTTATCGACGCCTCAGTTGACGACCGGCCAGACCACCGAGCAGGTGGTCAGCGGCGCGATCACCGGCAGCCTCGGCGACTACGGGCTCAAGAGCCCCTGGGCGCATGATGGGGTTGGGGTGGCGTTCGGGGCGGAGTATCGCCGCGAAGGGCTGAATTTCGTGCCCGACGAGGAAGGCATTCTCGGCGACATCGCCGGCAACGGCGCCTCGAGCCCGCCGGTCAAGGCCGCCTTCGATGTCAAGGAATTGTTCGCCGAGGTGCGGGTCCCCATCATCGAGGATGCGCCCTTCATCAAGAGCCTCAACCTCGATGCCGGCTATCGCTTCGCCCACTACAGCACCGCCGGCGACAACAGCACCTACAAGATCACCGGCGACTGGGCGATCACCGACGACATCCGCATCCGGGGCGGCTTCAACCGCGCCGTGCGGGCGCCCAACATCCTGGAGCTGTTTACACCGCAGCATGAACAACTCGACGGCACCTCGGATGGGTGCGCCGGGGCAATCGGTTCGACGACCCTGGTCTTCAGCCAGGCCCAGTGCGCCAACACCGGCGTTTCGGCGGCGCAGTACGGCCACATCCTGGCCAACTCGGCCTCACAGTACAACGGCCTTACCGGCGGCAACCCGAACCTCGCGCCGGAAACGTCCAACACCTACTCGCTGGGCTTAGTCCTCACCCCGCACACCCTGCTGCCGGGCTTCAGCTTCTCGGCCGACTATTTCAACGTCAAGATCACCAACGTCATCCAGGGTGTCGGGGCCGACAACATTCTCAACAACTGCGCCGTCTCCGGCGATCCGACCTTCTGCGGCTTGGTTCACCGGGCCCCCGGAACCGGATCCCTCTACCTGTCGACCACAGGCTTCATCACCGACCTGCCCCAGAACCTCGGTTTCCTGAAGACTTCGGGCATCGACTTCGCGGCCGCCTACCGGTTCAACTTCCGCGACTTCGGGATGGGGGATTACGGCGGTCTCGGCATCGACTTCCTGGGCACCTACACCCACGACTACCAGGTGTTCAACGGCCAACAAATCTCGCCGGTTCTTCAATGCGTCGGCGTTTTCGGCCTCATCTGCCAGGGCACCGGCACACCCCAGTCCGGCCCCCTGCCGTCGTTCCGCTCCAAGGTTCGCCTGACCTACACCACCCCACTGCCGGGCTTCGAAGTGTCGGTGAACTGGCGTTACATCGGCCCGTCCGACATCGACGTGGTCCCCAATACCCCGGCCGGCAAGAATTGCGCGGACTGCCACATCCAGGCCTTCAACTATTTCGATCTGGCAGCTCAGTTCCGGTTCAGGGATCGCTATACCCTGCGCGCCGGGGTCAACAACGTCTTCGACCGCGATCCGCCGATCATCGGTCAGGGCGAATTGACCACCGTCGTGGGCAACGGCAACACCTTCCCGCAGGTCTACGATCCGCTCGGCCGGTTCCTGTTCGTCGGCCTGACGGCGGACTTCTAGAACACCCGTTCACGGGGCTGTTAGCTGGGGCGGCGGACCGATCGATCCGCCGCCCATTCTTTCCGTTCACCCAATTTGCCGAGACGCGCCGCGCGCGCTAACTTTCGATTCGCATGGCACTCGACCTCGCGCAGCAGCCGCCCCCGCCGGGGTCACAGGCCGGCGTCGTCTTCTTCGACCGACGGGAACTCAATCGACTTCTCGGTCTCTACGGCCGGATGGTCGCCGCCGGCCATTGGCGCGACTACGCCATCGACGGCCTGAAGGACGCCGCGGTGTTCTCGGTCTTCCGCCATGCCAGCGAAACGCCGCTCTATCGGATCGAAAAGCACCCGGCTCTGGCCCGCCGTCAAGGCGCCTGGCGAATCCTCGCCCATGGCGGCCTAGTGCTCAAACGCGGCCACGACCTCGACTACGTCCTGCAACACTTCGACCGCGCCCGATTCGCGGTGGTGAGATGACCCCTCTCCAAGAAAAAAGCCCCGGCGCGAAGGCCGGGGCTTGTTGGAGATCGAGGTTCGCTCGGATGCTATCGCCGGCCGCCCATGAAGAACAGCAGGAAGCGGAACAGGTTGACGAAATCGAGATAGAGGCTGAGCGCCCCCCAGCTGGTGGCGACGTTCATTCCGGCGGTGTCGCCGCCCAACTGGTAGTAGGTCATCTTCAGGCGCTGGGTGTCGGCGGCGATAAGGCCGGCGAAGATGCCCACGCCCAGTAGGTTGATGACAAACACCAGCATCGGCGAGTGGAAGAAGAAGGTGGCGATGGAGGCGAAGATCAGGCCCCACACGCCCATGATCAGGAAGCTGCCCATGCCGGAAAGGTCGCGCTTGGTGGTGTAGCCCACCAGGGACAGGCCCCCGAAGGCGGCGGCGGTCACCAGGAAGGTCTGGAAAATGCCCACGCCGCTGTAGAGCAGGAAGACCATGCCCAGCGACGCGCCGATCAGGGCGACGACGGCCCAATAGGTGAAGCTGGCGGTTTGCGGCGACTGCCGGCGCGCGAAACCCTGGAAGAGCAGGATGGCGATGGGCGCGAACGCCACCACCATGCCAAGGACCGTGTAGCCGATGTGGCCGGCTCCATCGACCCGGAACAAGAAGGCGCGGGCGGGGGCGTAGTTGCCGGTCACCCAGGCCAGGGCGGCCGAAAGCACCAGTCCCAGGGCCACCTTGTTATAGACGCCGAGCATGAAGGCCCGAAGGCCCGCATCCACCGCCATGTCCGGCGCGGCGGCCGTATTCGGCCGGACCAGCCCGCGGTCAAAGTCGCTCATCTTGAGAGGAACCCCTATGTCTTGCGCCCCGGTTGGGCGCTCAGGCGTCAATATCGTCCTCGCCGCGCGTCGGTGCAAGGCGGTCGTGCATTACCGCTCGTTAACGCCGCGTGAGCGCTACTCCGCCCGCAGGGTCGCCGCCGGGCGTTTGCCGAGCGCCCGCAGCGCCGCCAGCACGCCGCCCAGTCCCGCCAGGGCCGCCGCCCCTGCGACCAGCGCCGCCACGCCGGTCCAATCGACGCTCCAGGCCGTCTCGAACACCTTGACCACCACGGGCCAGGCGGCGGCGTAGCCCAGGGCGACGCCGGCGACGCCGGCGATGAGCCCCACCGCGCCGTACTCGATGGCGTAGAGCGCCAAAATTTGCCGACGATCCGCGCCCAGCACCTTTAAGGTCGCCGCCTCCTTGGCCCGGGCGCGGGCCCCGGCGGCGATGGCGCCAGCCAGGACAAGAAGGCCAGCCAGGGCGGCCACCGCCGCCGCGCCACGAATGGCCAGGGCCAGGCGGTCGAACAAGTCGGCCGCCGCCTCCAGCGCCTCGCGAACGCTGATCACGTTCACCTGTGGGAAGGGGCCGCCCAGGGCGACGGTGGCGCGCCGCTCCTCGGCCAAAGAGGCCCTGGCGATGGCGATGTCGCCAAGATTGGCGCCGGCCAGGGCGGCGGGGTCGAGGATGACCGGAAAGTTGGCTCCGAAGCCGGCGAAATCGACCTTTCGCAGGGCGGCCACCCGGGTGTCGATCCGGCGGCCGAGCACCGCCAAGGTCACGGCGTCGCCGACCTTTACGCCAGCGCCCTTGGCGGCGTCGGTGGAAAGGGCGATCAACGGCGCGCCGCGATAGTCCGGCCCCCACCAGACGCCGCTGACGACGCCGGCGCCCGTTGGCGGGCGGCCGAGAACCGAAAGATCGATGTCGTTGTCGTAGGCCCAGCGATCGGTGGCGTCGATGCGGGCGCGATCCACCGCCTGGCCGCGCACGGCCACGATCCGCCCGGTGGCGAAAGGCGCGCGCAGGTAATCGCCGGCCGTCAGGGGCCGGCCAAAGGCGCGGGCGAGCGAGCCATCGAAGGCGGCGCCTTCGCCGGCGGGGATACCGGTGAACACCAGGGCCGGAGCGGTGCGCGGCGCGACCTGGGTCACCTCGGCCAGCAGGCTCGACTGGATCAGCACCACCGCCGCGAGCAGGGCCACCCCCAGTCCGATGGCCGGAGCCGCCGTCCTCGCCGCCGACCTCGGGCCGGCGAGGTTGGCCAAGCCGATCCTGAGCGGTCCCCGCGCGCCGCCCCGCAGGCGCCCGGCCAGGAGGGCCGCGCCCGTTCCCAGCCCCCGCAGAGCGGCGAAGGCCACGGCGACGGCGCCGATCATCGCCGCGGCGGCGAGCGGCGTCGGCGCGGTGACGACGGCCAGAGCGACCAGGGCGAGCGCGGCGATGAGGGCGCCCCACATTTCAACGTTGAAGGCCGGCCGCGCCGCCAAGTCACGGCGGAACAGTGCCGCCGGCGTCGTGGCGCGGGCGCGGCCCAGGGGGATCAGGGAGAAGGCGGCGGCGGCCAGGAGGCCAAAAGCGCCGGCCTTGGCCAGCGGCCAGGGATAGAGGGCGAACAGGGCCGGGATGGGAAGCCGGCCCTTGACCAGTTCGCCCAGCAGCAGGGGCGCCGCCGCCCCCACCGCCAGGCCGATGGCGACGCCGAGCGCGGCCAGAACGCCGATCTGGATTGCATAGGCGTCCCGCACCAGGGCGCCGGCCGCGCCCAGGGTCTTAAGCACGGCGATGTCCGGCGTCTTGGCGTCGATGAAGGCGCCGACCGCGCCGGCGACGCCGAGGCCCCCGGCGACCAGGGAGGCCAGACCGATGAAGCCCAGGAAGTATTCGAGCTGGTCGAGCAGACGGTGGATGCCTGGCGCCGCGTCGCCGCGGTCGCGTATGCGAACCCCGCCGCTCAGGCGAACGGGGCGCAGCGCCTTCTTCAACGCCGCCTTGACGGCCGCCAATCGCGCGCCGGGCGGCAGGGCGATGCGGGCGGTCTCGCCGAACGGCAGGCCAGGGCCCAGAAAGCCGCCCGCTTCCACCGTCGCCAGACGGGTGAGAACACGCGGCCCCAGGGCGAAGCCCCGCGACAGCCGATCAGGCTCGGCGATCAGCACCGCCCGCGCCACCATCGGCACGTTGCCGACCAGGAAGCGGTCGCCGAGCTTGAGGCCCAACCGGTCGAGGAGAGTTTTTTCCACCGCCGCGCCGTGAGCGCCCCCCACGGGCTTGAGCGCCTGGGCGAGGCTCGCGGCCCCCGCCAGTTCGACTTTCCCGGCCAGCGGATAGTCGGCGCTTACCCCGCGCAGCTCCACCAGCCGCCGCGCGCCCGACGGCGCCTGGGCCATGGCGTGGGCGGCGACCGCGTAATCGACCCGGCCCGCGCGTTGAAGGGCGACCCGCTCGGCCGGCGTGAACCGGCGCTCGCCCAGGCTGACCGAGATGTCGCCCCCCAGGATTTCGCGCGCCTGCGAGGCGAGGCCGGCGCGGAAGGCCTGGGCCGTCGATCCGGCCGCCGCGATGGCGGCCACGCCCAGCGCCAGACAGGCCAGGAGGATGCGAAAGCCGCGCACCCCGGCGCGCAGTTCGCGAAGCGCCAGGCGCAGGCGGAGCGGCACTCAGGTGTTCTCGATCATGGCGCCGTCGGCCATGCGCGCCCGTCGGTCGGCGCGCGCGGCCAGGGCCTCGTCGTGGGTGACCAGCACCAGGGCCGCGCCGGTCTCGGCCGCCAGGGCGAACATCAGATCGGCCACGGCGACGGCGTTGACGGCGTCGAGATTGCCGGTGGGCTCATCGGCGAACAGCAGCCGGGGCCGCGCCGCCAGCGCGCGGGCCAGCGCCACCCGCTGCTGCTCGCCGCCGGAAAGCTGATGGGGATAATGGCGAGCACGGGGACCCAGGCCAACCCGTTCCAACCAGCCGCGCGCGGTCGCCATGGCGGCCCGCTCGCCGGCGATCTCCAGCGGCGTGGCGACATTTTCCTCGGCGGTCATGTTGGCCAGCAAATGAAAGGACTGGAAGACCAGAGAGACACGCCCGCGCCGCAGCCAAGCGCGCCCGTCCTCGTTGAATCTGGCCAGATCCTCGCCCAGCAGCCGCACCGTGCCGGCGGTCGGCCGCTCCAGCCCGGCGGCGACGGCGATCAGCGAAGACTTGCCGCAGCCAGAGGGTCCGACCACGGCCACCCGCTCGCCCGCCTCCACGACAAAATCGACGCCGCGCAGGATGTCCACCGGCCCCGCCCCCGAGGTCAGGGTCAGGGACACGCTCTCCAGACGCAGCGGCGCCGTCGCGCCTTTGTCCGGCGAACGATCATCGGTTGGTTTAAGGCGGGTCAAGATTTGCCTACATAAGGCCCACTCATGCCCGCGCCACCCCCAACCTCGCCGACCCGGCGCCGCGCGCTGGCCGGGGCCTTGGCCGCGGTCTTCGCCGCAAGGGCGTGGCCGGCGATCCGGCGTAAGGTGGTCACCTTGCTCGGCGATTCGATCACCGCCGGCTATGGCCTGCCCGCCGCGGCCGCCCTTCCAGCCAGGCTGCAAGCCGCCCTGGCCGCCATCGGCGCCCCCGCTCTGGTGCGCGGCGCGGGGGTCAGCGGCGACACCTCCGCCGGCGGCCTCGCCCGCCTCGATTTCTCGGTCCAGGGCGACACCGACGTCTGCGTCGTCGCCCTGGGCGGCAACGATCTGTTGCAAGGGCTGGACCCCGGGGCGACCAAGGCCAACCTCACCCGCATCGTCGAGAGGCTGAAGGCGCGGCGGATTGCCGTGGTGCTGGCCGGCATCGCCGCCCCCGCCGCCATCGGCGCCGCTTACGCCGGCGAGTTCAACGCCGTTTTCCGCTCGGTGGCACGGGCCCAGCGCGTGGCGCTCTACCCCGATCTGCTGGCCGGCGTCGGCGGGCGCCCGGCCCTCAATCAGCGCGACGGCATCCATCCCAATGCGGCGGGCGTGAACATCGTCGCCGCCCGCCTGGCCCCGGTGGTGGCCCGGGCGCTCAAGGCGCGCCGGTGATCCGCCTCTTTACCGCCGTGGCCATCCCCGAGGATGTCGGCCGCGCGCTGGCGCGGCGCCAGCAGGGCCTGCCGGGGGCCCGCTGGCGGCCGGCCGAGAGCCTGCACATCACCCTGCGCTTCGTCGGCGATATCTCTGAAGACCTGGCCGACGATCTGCACGCCGAGCTGGCCGCGATCGGCGCCGCGCCGTTCGAGATCGCCCTCCGTGGGGTGGGCCAGTTCGGCGAGGGCGAGGACGCCCGCGCGTTGTGGGCGGGGGTCGAGGTGAGCGAGCCCCTGAGGCGGCTGGCGGGCCGCTGCGAAACCGCCGCCCGCCGCGCCGGCAGCAAGGCCGCGCCCCGCGCCTGGCGCCCGCACCTCACCCTGGCCTATCTGCGCCGCCCCGATCCGGCCCGCGTCGCCGCCTGGACCTCGGCCCACAATCTCCTCAAGTCGCCGCCGTTCCGCGTCGCCGCCTTCGGCCTCTACTCGAGCCGCCGCGCCGCCGAAGGGTCGGCCTACCGGTTGGAGCGCGCCTATCCCCTAGTCTGAGGCCGCGTGTTCCTTGAGGATGCCGAGGGGTGCGATGGCCAGCAGTTCTTCGTGGGTGGCTTCCAGGACCAGCGGCGGGGCCGCCCCGGCGTCCAGCGCCTCCTTCCAGCGCGGGGCGCACACGCACCAGCGGTCGCCCGGGCGCAGGCCGGGGAAGTCGAACTCCGGGCGCGGCGTCGACAGGTCGTTGCCGGCGTTCATCGAGAAGCGCAGGAATTCGGCCGTCATCACCGCGCAGACGGTGTGCATGCCGACATCGTCCGGGCCGGTCTCACAACAACCGTTGCGATAGAAGCCGGTGACCGGCGCCGTCGAGCAGGGAACCAATTCCCCGCCCAGAACATTGCGCGCGGCCTCGTCGTAGCGGATGGTCATGGAGCCGACTTATGGCCCAAGCGCGGGCCGCCGTCACGGAGCGTCCGCTGAAATGTCCCCGGAGGTTCGGCCGCGCCGAAGCGCCCTCTACATGCCCGCCTCCAATCCGCGGGCGGTGGAAAAGGCGCGCGCCCTGACCTGCGACGTGGTCATCCTCGATCTGGAAGACGCCGTGCCGCCGGACGCCAAGGCGGCGGCGCGCGGGGCCGCCATGGCCGCCGTCCGGGCTGGTGGGTTTGGCGCCCGCGAGGTCGTGGTGCGGGTGAACGCCCTGGCGACTCCCTGGGGCAAGGACGACCTCGCCGCCGCCGCCGCCGCCGGGCCCGACGCCGTCCTGGTCCCCAAGGTCGCCGCGCCGGCCGACATCGCCGCCTACGATCGAGCGCTCGAAAGCGCGCCTGCGTCCACCGCGCTTTGGGCGATGATTGAAACCGCCCCGGCGATCCTGGCCCTGGACTCCATCGCCGCCCAGGCCGCCACGACCCGGCTGGCCGCCTTTGTCATGGGTGTCAACGACCTAGCCAGGGAGACGGGCGCGCGCCAGACGCCCGGCCGCGAGCCGTTCTGGGCGGCGCTCTCATTGGCCGTGACGGTCGCGCGCGCGCATGGCCTGGCCATCCTCGACGGCGTCCACAACGAGATCGAGGATCTGGCGGCCCTCGAAGCGGTCTGCCGGCAGGGCGCCGACTTCGGCTTCGATGGCAAGACCGTGATCCACCCCAGCCATCTGGAAATCTGCAATCGCGCATTTTCCCCGGCGCCAGGCGAGGTCGCCTGGGCCCGCGCCGTGATCGCCGCCTTCGCCGATCCGGCCAACGCCGGCAAGGGCGCGCTCAGAGTGGAGGGGCGGCTGGCGGAGCTTCTGCACCGCGACCAAGCGGTGGCGCTGGCGGCCGTGGCCGAGGCCATCGCGGCAATCGGCCGGGCGTAGGGCATGGTCGGCGCCCCCATCCTCATCGGCGCCCTGACCGTCCTTTTGAACGTCGCGCCGCCGCCGAACCGCCCCGATGTCGGCCCCCGCATCGCGGCCGCCATGGCCGCCGCTCAAAACCTGCAAGGCCCTCTCGACGGCGCGTGGGTGATTTGCGACGCGGCCGGCCGGCCGCTCTACCAGTTCCAGATCGTCGATCCCGCCGGCGGCCATGGACCCCTGACCGGCGCCTGGCGCGACGGGAGCGGCGGCGGGGGGGCCGGCTTCATCGCGCGGATACGGCGGATCGGGCGAACCCTTCGGCTGGAGTTCGCGCCCGGCGACCGCCCGCCGGTCACGCTGCGCCTGAGGCGTCGGTCGCCGGGCGTCTGGGGCGGCTGGACGATCGAAGACGGCGCTCGGCGGGCGGTCGTCCTGCGGCGCGGCTAGAAGTGGCTTCCACCGGCGCCTTGCCGCGTCTTGGCCGCCGGTCTAGACCGCGCGGCCACTGCCACACTCCGGAGAGATTCATGGCTCGCGCGAAGATCGCCCTCGTCGGGGCCGGGATGATCGGCGGGACCCTGGCCCATATCGCCGCCCGCGAGGCGTTGGGCGACATCGTCCTCTTCGACATCGTCGATGGCGTGCCCCAGGGCAAGGCGCTGGATCTCAGCCAGGCCACGGCGGTGACCGGGGCCGACGCGGCCTTGAAAGGAACCAGCGACTACGCCGATCTGGCCGGAGCCGACGTGTGCATCGTCACCGCCGGGGTGCCGCGCAAGCCGGGCATGAGCCGCGACGACCTGTTGGGAATCAATCTGAAGGTGATGAAGGCGGTGGGCGAGGGGCTCAAGGCCCATGCGCCGGAGGCCTTCGTGATCTGCATCACCAATCCGCTCGACGCCATGGTGTGGGCGCTGCGGGAATTTTCCGGCCTGCCGCACCGCAGGGTGATCGGCATGGCGGGGGTGCTGGATTCGGCGCGCTTCCGCTTCTTCCTGGCCGAGAAGCTGGGGGTGTCGGTCCAGGACATCCACGCCTGGACCCTGGGCGGCCACGGCGACGACATGGTGCCCATGGTGCGCCATTCCACGGTCGGCGGCCTGCCCCTGCCCGAATGGGTTAGCCAGGGCCTGATCAGCCAGGGCGACCTGGACGCCATTGTCAAACGCACCCGCGGCGGCGGCGGCGAGATCGTCGGCCTCCTGAAGACCGGCTCGGCCTTCTACGCCCCGGCCGAGAGCGCCATCGCCATGGCCAGGAGCTATCTGAAGGACGAAAAGCGCGTCCTGCCCTGCGCCGCCTGGCTCACCGGCCAGTACGGCGTCAGCGGCGTCTACGCCGGGGTTCCGGTGGTGATCGGCGCGGGCGGAGCCGAAAGGATCGTTGAGTTCCCCCTCGACGAAGCCGAAAAGGCCATGTTCGCCAAGTCCGTCGCCGCGGTCGAGGGCCTGATCGCCGCCTGCAAGACGATCGAACCGTCGCTGGCCTGATCCGCCCGCTTTCAGGAGCGCAGCAGCTTGACGATCAAGGCGACGGTCTGACCGGTGGTGTAGATGGCCAACATCACGACAAATCCCTGGGTGAGCAGGAGGACCGCCTGCACGTCGTCATAGGCGCATCGGTGGGTCGCCTCGCAGGCGCGCGCCACTTCGACGATCCCGAGGCTGCGGGGCAGGAAGATGAAGGCGGTCGCCCAGGCCCCAAGCGCCAGAGGCAGGGCCTTGGAGCCCAGGACGGCCACGATCCGCGCCCTCTGAGGGCGGCGGTCGTCGGCTTGCCGATCGAGGGTGAGGCCGAGGGCCTCCTGGATGTCATTGTGCCAGACGCCGAACAGAACCGCGACGATGGCGAGCAGAAGATCCGAAGCCGAGAGTACGTCGCCGATCACTCCGCCCCCAATGGTCTCTCGCCCGGCGTTCCGGACTACGCGCGAATACAGCTCTTAGGCGATTCCGTGCCGAATGGCGATACGCAGAGCGGCGCGTCCATTCATTGCCCAAGCAAACGGGAGGGAGGAAATTCTATAAAACCCTTCCCCCTCCCGACCATGCTACGATTGGCCATGGCCCGCTTGGCTCGCATCGCCGCCGCCCTGCTCTCGGCCCTGGCGGCGGGATGCGGGCCGGCCAGCGCCGGACCTTTGCCGCTGTTCGTGGTTCGCGACATTCCCATCGACCGGGCGACACGGCGGTTCGACTACGCCAGCCTGGATGCGGCGAGGGGCCTGCTGTTCGTGGCCGACCTGGCCGGAGGCCGGGTGCTGGTGTTCGACGTGCGGCGCGGCCGAATTGTCAAGGCCATCGACCCCGTCCAGAGCGCCCATGGCGTGCTGGCCGTGCCGGAAATGGGACGGGTCTACGCCTCGGCGACCGGCGTCGATCAGCTCGTCGCCATCGACGAAGCGTCGCTGGCCATCGTCGCCCGAACGCCCGCCGGGCGCTATCCGGACGGCATCGCCTTCGCGCCACGCCAGAAAAGGCTGTTCGTTTCCGATGAGACCGGTCGCACGGTCGCCATGATCGACGCCGCCACCACCGCCCTGGTGAAAATCATCCCAGCCGGCGGGGAAGTCGGCAATTCCCAGTTCGATGCCGCCTCGGGGCTGATCTTCACCAACGTCCAGACCCGGCGCGAACTGATCGCCATCGACCCCGCCACCGGCACCGTCGTTTCGCGCGACCGCTTGCCCGGCTGCGTGGAGAACCATGGCCTGGCGATCGACGCGGCGCGGCGGCTGGCCTTTATCGCCTGCCAGGGCAATGCGCGGCTGATCACCTTTTCGCTGGCCCGCCATGCCGTCCTCGACAACCAGCCGGTGGGCCGCAACCCCGATGTCCTGGCCCGCAATCCGATCCGGGCCCGCCTCTATGTGGCCGGCGAGGCGGGGGTGGTTTCGGTGTTCGACGTGGCGGCGGAAAAGCCCAGGAAGATCGGCGAAGGCTTCGCCGGCGACAACGCCCACATCGTCGCGGTCGATCCCGCGACCGGCCAGGTGTTCCTGCCCCTGCGCGACGTGGCGGGAAGGTCGGTCCTGCGGGAGATGCGCCCCCGCTAACGGCCCATCGCTCTTGCGTCGGCGCGCCAGCGGGCATAGCCTTTCCTCATCGGGCTCGCGCGGGCGCCCGGTCAGACGGCGCGCCGTCCAAGACCCGCTCCGGTGTCCTTTTGGGCGCAAAGGAGCGTGAGGTGGATCAGGTTCGCGAAACTCCAACCGCTGGCGGTGAAGCGGGATCGCCAATCTGCCGGATCGCGCTCCTCTGGCGCGGCGACCCGGCCGCCGGGCCGCCTGACCTGGAACTCACTCGCCAGTGGCCGATCTTCAAGGCCTTGGCGGAACGCGGCGTCGCGGCCGAGGCGGTGATCTATGCCGATCGGGCCGTGGACGCCGTTCGCGAACGATTGATGACCTTCGACGGCGTACTGGTCTGGGTCGATCCCATCAGCGACGGGCAGGACCGCTCCACGCTCGATCCCATGCTGAGGGCGGTGGCGGCGCGCGGGGTGTGGGTCAGCGCCCACCCCGACGTGATTTCGAAGATGGGCGTCAAGGAAGTGCTTTATCGCACCCGCGACCTCAGCTGGGGCGCCGACACCCACCTCTATGCTTCCGCGCGGGAGCTCCACGAACGGTTCCCGAGCCGCTTGGCGGCGGCCGGACCGCGCGTCCTGAAACAGAACCGCGGCAACGGCGGCATCGGGGTATGGAGGGTCGAGCGCGTCGTCGAGGCAAAGGCGCCGCCCGGTTCGGGCCCCAGGGTTCGGGTGCTGCCCGCGCGCCGGGGCGGCGTCGAAGAGGAACTTTCGCTCGGCGACTTCCTGGGGCGATGCGAGGCCTATTTCGAGAACGGCGGCCGCATCGTCGATCAGACTTTCCAGCCTCGCCTCCCCGAGGGCATGATCCGCTGCTACATGGCCCAGAATGAAGTCGTCGGCTTCGGGCATCAACTCATCAAGGCGCTGATCCCCCCGCCGCCGGCGGGCGCGGACCCCGAAGCGGCGCTGCCCGGCCCGCGCATCATGCACCCGCCAGCCGCTTCACCCTTCCAGGCGCTGCGCAAAGCCATGGAATGCGAGTGGGTCCCAGCCCTGCAGGCAATCCTCGACATTGAGACGGCCGCCCTCCCGGCGTTGTGGGACGCCGACTTCCTCTACGGCCCGAGGACGGCGGCGGGCGAGGACACCTACGTCCTTTGCGAGATCAACGTCAGCGCCGTTACCCCCTTCCCGGACACCGCCGCGACCAAGGTCGCTCAGGCGGCCCTGACCGGCGCGCGGGCGGCGATGAAGGTTCGTTAGAGCGATGCCGGCGCAAGCGACGGCCAGAACGCCCGCGAACGAAACCGGGGCCGGCCCTGGCGAACCGCGCCGCCGCGTCCCCCTCCTCGACCTCGCCGGCTATTTTCTTCGCCTGGGCGCCTTGGGCTTCGGCGGCCCGGTGGCGCTGTGCGGGCAGATGGAAAAGGATCTCGTGGGCGAGAAGGGCTGGCTCTCCAGATCGGAAATGCGCGAGGCGATCGCGGTCAGCCAGTCGCTGCCCGGGCCGCTGGCCATTCAGGTCGGGATCTTCGTCTCCTACATGCGCGGCGGGTTCTGGGGGGGCGTGGGCCGGGGGCTGGGCCTTCATCCTGCCCAACTTCCTGATCGTCGCCGCCCTGGGCGCGCTCTACGTCCACTTCGGCGGCCTGCCGTGGATGACGGCGGTGTTCTACGGCGTGAGCCCGGTGGTCATCGCCCTGATCCTGCACTCGTGCTGGCGGCTTTCGAAGCTCGGCATGGAACATCCCCTGCAGTGGGTGATCGCGGCGGCGGCCTTCCTGGTGACGGTGGTGTTCAAGGCGGAGGTGGCGGTGCTGTTCCTCGTCGCCGGCGCGGTCGGGGTTGTCTACTGGGGGACGCTGTTTCGCCGAGGCGCCCCGCCTACCCTGGCGTTGGGGCTGATCGCGCCGGCGGGCGCGGCGACCGCCCCGCACGCGGCGACGCCGTCCATCATTGGCAAGCTGATCGTCTTCTTCCTCAAAGCCGGGAGCCTGACCTTCGGCAGCGGGCTGGTCATCGTGCCGTTCCTGGAAAAGGGCCTGGTCCAGGAAAGAGGCTGGCTCTCGCCGCGCGACTTTCTCATCGCCGTGGCCATTGGCATGATGAGCCCCGGCCCGGTGGTCATCACCGCGACCTTCGTGGGCTTCCTGGTCGCCGGGTTCTGGGGATCGCTGGCCTCGACGGTGGCCATCTTCCTGCCCTCGTTCCTCCTGGTCCTGGCCGTCGCGCCCCTGCTCCAGAGGCACCGCGACAACGCCAATGTGCAAGGGTTCATCAAGGGAACCTACGGCGCGGCCATCGGCACCATCCTCGGGGCCTGCGTACTCCTGGGCAAGGTCGCCATCGGCGATGTCCTGACCGGCGTCATCGCCGTCGTCGCCCTGGGTCTGCTGTTCCGCTTCAAGATCGCCAACCCGATCCTGATCGCCGCCGCCGCGGCGGTGGGGCTGATCGCCTTCCCATGGCTCAAGCCGACGTGGGTGATGATCAAATGACCGGTGGCCCCCTCCGTCGCCGCTACAGGAGCGGCCAGACCCAGAACACCACGCCGATCAGGGCGATGAAGGCCCCGCTGATCACTTCGCCGTAGCGTTCGAGAGGGCCAAGGCTCACCCGCTGGAGCCCGGCCAGCGAGGCCACGCACAGGATCACATAGGTGGCGATGGTCGCGGCGGCGAAGACCAGGGACATGACGACGATCAGCGCCACGCCATAGCGGCCGGCGGCGAAGAAGGCCGGGATGCCCTCGACCATGGGCGACGAGCCGAGGATGAGCAGCAGGGCGGTGCGCGAGCCGGCCCCGGCGGGGGCCGCGCCGTCTTCGTGGCCGTGGTCGTGGCCGTCGGAGTCGTGGCCATGGTGGTGATGAGGGTGGTGGCCGTGACCATGGCCGCCCGCCCGCCTCATCGCGATCAGGGCCGAGATGGCGATCCACGCCCCGAACGCCACCAGGGCGGCGCTGGTTATCGCATCGATCCAGCGGCCGAACGCCTTGGCCGCCACCGCGCCGGCGATCCACACCACCACCGCTATGGCCAGGGTCGAAAGAACGTGGCCGCATCCCGCCAGCAAGGCCGCTCGCGCCGTCTGGCCTCTCGTCCAGCCGCGCTGGCGGGCGATCAGGGTGATCGGAACCCAGTGATCGGGAACCAGGGTGTGCAGAACGCCCACCGCGGCGACCGCCCCGACGAGCAGCCATTGCGGCGCTGTGAAGATCATCGGCCGGCCCTCCTTCGCCCGATTGCTACCGCCGTTCGCGATTTAAGTCGCCCTTGTCCTTCATGGACAGAGAGGTTGACTTTCCGCCGCCGAACCCTTGCTAATCGCCCGCCGGCGGGGCGTCCGGATCGATCGCCCTCCAGTTCAGGGAGGCGGACGGCTTGACCTTCAATCGCACCATCGCCGCCGCCACCGCCCTGACGGTCGTGCTGGCGGTCCTGACCGGCCTGTTCACCTACACCTACCTGGGGGCGGGCGGCCGGGCGCGCTTTTGGGTCACCCACTCTCACCTGGTCATCGAGCGGAACCAGATCCTGTTCTCCCTGGTCCAGGACGCCGAATCCAACGAGCGGGGGTATCTGATTACCGAGCAGGCGGGATACCTGACAGCCTTCTACGACGCGGAGGCTAAAATCCCTGGGGCCGCGAGCACCCTTGCCACCCTGGTGGCCGATAACGCGACCGAGGCGAAACGGGTCGGCGACCTGAACACCGCCATCTCGCGGCGCCTGGAGCGCCTGGGCGTGGGGGTGATCCTTGGCAAGGCGGGCGATTTCGACGCCGCCCGCGCCATGGTGCGAACCGGCGACGGCCACCGGTTGATGGGCGAGATTCGGGACCGGTCGGCGGCCATCTCGAGGGCCGAAAGGGTTCTGCTCGATCGCCGGATCGGGGCGGCCGCCAACGCCGATGAGCTCAGCCTGGCCATCGGAGTCGCCCTGGCCGCCCTCGCCGTCCTCGGCCTGGTCGGGTCGGTGTTCGATCTGGCCCGCGCCAATCGCCGCCTTGCCCTGGCCGTGGATGAGGCGCGCGCCGCGCGAGCCGGGCGCCAAGCCAGCGAAGCCCTCGTCCAGGCGGTGTTCGCCAACGCCCCGGACTATCTATTCGTCATCGATGTCGAGGACGGCGACCGGTTCGTGGTCGGCGATGTCAATCCGGCTTTCGAGCGGGCGCTCCGGGTCAAGGCCGCCGACGTTCGCGGTCGCGCCGTCGCCGACCTTCTGCCGGCCGCCGACGCCGAACCCATTCTCGCCCACTACCGCCGGGTGCTTGAGGCTGGCAAGCCGGTGCTGACCCGCGACGTTCTTCCCGACACGCCGGCCGGCCCGCGCACCTGGGAATCCATCCTGGCGCCGGTCAAGAACCCCGCCGGTCGGACCGATCGGATCGTCGGCTCCATCCGCGACATCACCTCGCGGGTGAAAACCGATGAACGCCTGCGCGAGGCCCAGCGGATGGAGGCGGTGGGCCATCTGACCGGCGGCCTGGCCCACGACTTCAACAACCTGCTGCAGGTCATCCGCGGCAATCTGGAGTTGCTGGAGCCGGCGGTCGAGGGCGACGAGACGGCGCGGTGCCGGCTCGCCAACGCCGTTCACGGGGCCGACCGCGCCGCCCAGCTCACCCGCCAGCTTCTCGCCTTCGCTCGCCGTCAGCCGCTGGAGCCCAGGGTGATCAACCTGTCGCGACTGATCGGCGACATGGCTGACTTGCTGCGCCGCACGCTGGGGGAAGGCGTCCAGGTGGAGACGGTGATCGGCGGCGGATTGTGGAACACCCTGGCCGATCCGGCCCAGGTCGAGAGCGCCATCCTCAATCTGGCTATCAACGCCCGGGACGCCATGCCGGAGGGCGGGCGCCTCACCGTCGAGGTCACCAACGCCTCTCTGGACGAAGACTACGCCAGGCGGGCCGACGGCGTCTCCCCCGGCCAGTATGTGCTGATCGCGGTCTCCGACACCGGTCAGGGGATGAGCGAGGAGACCCGCAAGCGGGTGTTCGAACCCTTCTTCACCACCAAGGCGGAGGGCAAGGGAAGCGGGTTGGGCCTGGCCATGGTCTATGGCTTTGCCCGCCAGTCGAACGGCCACATCCAGATCTATTCGGAAGCCGGTCAGGGCACCACGGTGAAAATCTATCTGCCGAGGTCGCGCCAAGCCGTCGCGGCGCCCGACGGGCCCTCGCCGCTGCCCGCGCACGGGGCCGACCAGACCGTACTGGTGGTCGAGGACGAGGAGGCGGTGCGCGCCGCCGCCGTCGAGGCCCTCAAATCCCTGGGCTACCGCTGCCTGGAGGCGGCCGACGCCGAGGCGGCGCTCGCCCGCCTCGCCGCCGGCGAACGGATCGATCTGGTGTTCTCCGACGTGGTCATGCCCGGCGCCGTGAAGGCCCGCGATTTCGCCCGGCGGGTCCGGGACATGGCCCCCCATATGCCGATCCTGTTCACCTCCGGCTACACCGAGAACGCCATTGTCCACCACGGCCGCCTGGACGACGGCGTCAACCTGCTCTCCAAGCCCTACGCCCGCGAAGAGCTGGCCCGGCGGATGGCCCAGCTTCTAGGGCGGCCCGAACCGTCCTGAAGGGCGTCAGCCGCCGCCCAGTTTCAGTCCCGGCCCGGATGGCGGCGCGCCGTCGCCGGCGTTCAAGGCCCTCTGCATCCACACCGTGTCCACCCAGCGGCCATGCTTGAAACCCACCGAGCGGCAAACCCCGGACGGGGTGAAGCCGAAGGCGCGGTGCAGGCCGATGGAGGCGGCGTTGCCGGAATCGCCGATCACCGACATCATCTGACGCAGGCCCAGCGCCTCGCAGTCGGCGATCGTCCGGGCGAGCAGAGCCCGGCCGACCCCGCGCCGCACGGCGTCCGGCGCCACATAGACACTGTCCTCGGCGGTGTAGCGATAGGCGGTTCGCGGGCGGAAGGGCGCGGCGAAGGCAAACCCCACCGTCCCGCCCGCCGCCTCGGCGACCAGATAGGGGAGGCCCAGGGCTCTCACCGTTCGCAAGCGTCGGGCGATCTCTTCGGCGTCGGGCGGTTCTTCCTCGAAAGTGCCGAAGCCGTGCCGCACATGGCGCCCGTAGATCGCCGCGATGGCCGCCGCGTCGGCCGGCGTCGCCACCCTCACGATCATCGGGCCGCCCCTTCGCCTTGCGTCGCCCAGATGGCGAAGGCGTATTCCAGGGCGACTTCCTTCAGATGATCGAACCGCCCCGCCGCGCCGCCGTGGCCGGCCTCCAGATTCATCTTCAGCAAGACCGGCCGCCCGCTGGTGGTGTGCTCACGCAAGGCGGCGATCCATTTTTCCGGCTCCCACCAGGTGACCCTGGTATCGGAAAGACCGCCGTGAGCCAGCACGGCCGGATAGGGCTTGGCCGCCACGTTGTCGTAGGGGCTGTAGCTGGCGATGTAGTCGTAGGCCGCCAAATCCTCCAGCGGATTGCCCCACTCGGGCCATTCAGGCGGGGTCAGGGGCAGGCTCACATCGCTCATGGTATTCAGGACATCGACGAACGGGACGGCCGCGACCACCGCCGAAAAGAGATCGGGGCGCATGTTGGCGACGGCGCCGACCAGCATGCCTCCGGCCGAGCCGCCGTAAGCCACGATGGCGCCGGCCCGCCCATAATCCTCCGCGATCAAGTGCTCGGCGCAGGCGATGAAATCGGTGAAGGTGTTCTTCTTGTGGAACCCCCGCCCGTCGAGGAACCATCCCCAGCCCTTGTCCGAACCGCCCCGCACATGGGCGCTGGCCCAGATCCATCCCCGATCCGCCAGGCTGAGCGCCTGGGTCGAGAAGCTCGCCGCCAGGGGATGGCCATAGGCGCCGTACCCGTAGAGCATGAGCGGCGCCGAACCGTCGAGGGGCGTATCCTTGCGCATGAGAACGGTGATCGGAACCTGCTCCCCGTCGGGCGCGGTCGCGTGCAGCCGGCGGGTCTCGTAGCGCGCCGGGTCGTGGCCGGAGGGAATCTCCTGGGTCTTGCGCAGGGTGCGCGCGCCGCTCGCCATGTCGTAGTCGAACCATTGGCGCGGCGTGGTCGGCGACTGATAGACGAAGCGCGCGATCGCCGTGTCGTATTCGTAGCCTGGGCTCAGCGACAGGGCGTAGGCCGCCTCGTCGAAGGCGATGACGTGCTCGGGCCCGTCCCGCGCCATCACCACCAGCCGGTCGCGGGCGCCTTCCCGCTCCAGCCGCACCAGATGGCCCTGGAACGCCGCCACGCCGGCGATCAGGCGGCCGGCGCGGTGCGGGATCCAGTCCTCCCAGGTTTCGGCCTTGGGAATGTCCGCCCGCGACACCGTCAGCTTGAAATCCACCGCCCCGCCGTCATTGGTTCGGATCACCCAGCGGTCGCTCCAGCGGTCGAGATCGTAGCGGACACCGGCGCGCCGAGGTTCGGCGACCGCCGGCGCGGCGGTGGGGTCGTCGGCGCCGATCAGCCACGCCTCGCTGGTCTCCTGGTTTTGCACGACGATCAGGATATGGCTGTCGTCGGCGGTGAGGCCGACGCCCAGGAACATGCCCTCATCGGCCTCTTCGTAAACCAGCGTATCCTCGCCGCCGCGGGCCGGGCGGCGGAAGACCTTGGCCGGGCGGGCGTTCTCGTCGCGCCACACCCAGAACAGCCAACGCGAATCGGGCGAGAAAGCAAAATCCCCGGTGGCGCTCTCCGGGCCGCCGGCAAAAATATCGCCGGTCGCCAGATCGCGGATCACGAGACGGTGATACTCCGAGCCCTGCTCATCGACCGCCCAGGCGTAAAGGCGGTGGTCGGGCGAGTGTTCCGCCGCGCTCACCGCGTAATAGGCCTTGCCCTTGGCTTCCGCCGCCTCGTCCAGCAGCACCGCCTCGCCCGTGTCCGCGCCGCGCGGCCGGCGGACATGCCGCGGATGCTGGGCCCCTAGCTCGTAGCGGCTGAAGTAGTCGAACGGGCCGTCGGGCGTCGGGACCGAGGCGTCGTCCTCCTTGATCCGCCCCTTCATCTCCTCGAACAGGCGCGCCTGGAGCGCCTCGGTCGGCGCCAGAACGGCGGCCAGATAGGCGTTCTCCGCCTCAAGATGCCCACGCACCTCCGCCTTGACGGCCCCCGGATCGCGCAGAACCGAACGCCAGTTGTCGTCCTTCATCCAGGCGTAGTCGTCGATCCGCGCCCGGCCGAGCTGGACGATGCGTTTGGGATCCTTGCGGGGAACGGGCGGTTTGAGGATTTTCATAACCGCTCAGCGCCGCGCCAGGCATAGTTGAAGCTCACGCTGACCCGCGCCGCCTTTGCCCGATTGGCCAGCACCTCATGCCGCAGCCAGCTTTCCCACATATAGACCGCGCCCGACGCCGGTGTGAGGCTGACGAAACCGCGGCCGCCCTCCGCCGCGTCGGCCCGTCGTGGCGGCGCGGCCATCATCAGGGGCAGGCGTGGGTCCTCCAGCCTCAGGGCGCCCGCTCCCGGCGGCGTGGCGACATAGACCGTGCCGGAAAGCACGGCGTGCGGATGGATGTGTCCCGAATGCGCCGCCCCGGGTCTCAGGACGCTAACCCATAGGCTGTCGAGTTTCAGCCGCCCGCGCGGCCCCAGTTCAAAGGCCAGGATTCGGCCGAACGCATTGGCGTGGCGGTCCAACCGCCGCTTCAGATCGGCGAACACCGTCGCCCGCGTCGGCAGATCGTCCAGAGAGGCGTAGGAGGTGTAGCCGCCATAGCCGTTGGCCGCGCACCACGCCCGCCCCGCCTTGTCCTCCGCCGCCAGCATGGCGCAGGCGCCCGCCAGATCGGCGTTGAAGGCGGCGAAGCCCGGCTCGCCGGCCAAGGACGCTTCATAGAGGCGGGTGATGAACAGGTCGCGCGTCATGGCCATTTACCCTCCCCTACTCTATGTCTTGGCCGGTGACGAACCCATGATCGAAGCCTCCTGCCATTGTGGCGCGGTGCGCCTGGAGATCGCGCGGGCGACCGCGGCGGTGACCGATTGCAACTGTTCGATCTGCCGGCGACTGGGCACGTTGTGGGCCTACTATCATCCCAGGGAGGTGACGATCACGGCGGGGACGACCGCGACCTACGCCTGGGGCGACAGGACCATCGCCTTCCATCGCTGCAAGGTCTGCGGTTGCACGACCCACTGGGCGAACCTCGGCGAGGCCGGCGCCGACCGGATGGGCGTCAACGCGCGCCTGATGAACCCGGCCGATCTGGCCGCCGCCAAGGTCCGCCTCGACGGCGCGGAGACGGAGACATATCTCGACGGGTAGAGCCGGTCACGCTTCCTCGCCTGGCCCGCGACCACGCGTCGCTGGACAAGGCGTTGGGCGCGCGGTCATAAGGTGCCGCAAGCCATGGCCTCGGGTCCGCTCCCAATGCGCGACCGGGCCGTTACAACAAAGGTCCCCTCATGCGCCGCCCCCTCGAAACCGCCTCGTTCGCGGCCCTGCTGCTCCTGCCCGCCGCCCTGGCCGCGCCGGCGGCGCTGGCGCCGACCAACCCGCTGGCCACCGTTTCCACCCTGCCCTTCGAGGCGCCCAGGTTCGATCAACTCAAGGACTCTGACTATCAGCCGGCCATCGAGGCAGGCATGAAGGGGTACCGGGCCGAAGCCGAGGCGATCGCCGACAATCCCGCCGCCCCGACCTTCGACAACACCATCACGGCGCTGGAAAAATCCGGCCAACTGCTCACCCGCGCCAACGTCCTGTTCCAGAACCTGGTGGCGTCCAACACCTCCGACACCCTCGACAAGGTCAACCAGGACGAGGCGCCCCGGCTGCAGGCGTTGAACGATTCCATCCTGCTCAACGCCAAGCTCTTCGCGCGGGTCAAGACGCTCTACGACAAGCGCGAGAGTCTGGGCCTCACCGACGATCAGAAGTTCCTCGCCCTGCGCTACTACCGACGGTTCGTTCACGCCGGGGCCCTGCTGGGCGCCGCCGACAAGGCCGCCCTTTCGGACATCAACGGCAAGATCGCCACCCTGCAGGCGCAATACCAGAGCCGCCTGCTGGCCGCCGCCAACGCCGCCGCCGTGATCGTTTCCGACAAGGCCGAGCTGGACGGCCTTTCCGAGGCCGAGATCGCGGTCGCCGCCGACGCGGCCAAGGCCCGGCGCCTGGACGGCAAATATGTCATCGTGCTCACCAACACCACTCAGCAGCCGATCCTGGCCTCCCTGAAGAATCGCGCCCTGCGCACCCGTATCCTCGCGGCCTCGGAAGGGCGCGGCGACTACGCCGGCCCCACCGACCTTCGCGACATCATTTCAACGATCGCCCAGCTGCGCGCCCAGAAGGCCAAGCTGCTGGGCTTTCCCGACTACGCCGCCTATGTGATGGTCGATCAGATGGCCAAGAACCCCGACGCGGCGCGAAAGCTGCTCACCGATCTGGTTCCCGCCGCCACCGGCAAGGCGCGCGCCGAGGCGGCCGAGATCCAGGCCCTGATCGACGCCCAGAAGGGCGGCTTCACCCTGAGCGCCCAGGACTGGGAGTTCTACGCCGACCAGGTCCGCAAGGCCAAATACAGCCTCGACGATTCCCAGGTGAAACCCTATTTCGAGCTCAACCGGGTGCTCCAGGACGGCGTGTTCTTCGCCGCCACCCAGCTCTACGGGATCACGTTCAAGGAGCGCAAGGATCTGCCGGTCTACCAACCCGACGTCCGCGTCTTCGAGGTGTTCGACGCCGACGGCAAGCACTTGGCCCTGTTCTACGCCGACTACTTCGCCCGCCCCAACAAGAGCGGCGGCGCCTGGTGCAACTACCTCAATCAGCCGAGCGGCCTGGACAAGCGCGGGCCGCTGGTCGTCAACGTCGCCAACTTCACCAAGCCGGCCGCCGGCCAGCCGGCCCTGATCAGCTTCGACGACGTGACCGGCATGTTCCACGAGTTCGGCCACGCCCTGCACGCCATGTTCTCGGTCCAGTACTATCCCACCGAGGACGGCTTCAACCTGCCCACCGACGTGATCGAGTTCCCCTCCCAGTTCAACGAGCACTGGGCCCTCGACCCCACCGTCTTCGCCCACTACGCCCGGCGCTACGACACCGGCGCCGCCATGCCCCAGGCCCTGGTCGATAAGATCAAGGCGGCCCGCGATTACGGCCAGGGCTACGCCACCACCGAGATCCTCGCCGCCGCCCTGCTCGACCTGGAATGGCACGGCCTCGCCGCCGATGCTCCCAAGCAGGTCCCCGACGTCTTCGAGGCGGCGGCGCTGAAGAAGGACGCGGTCGATCTGGCCCAGGTCCCGCCGCGCTATCGCAGCCCCTATTTCCTGCACATCTGGGCCAACGGCTACGAGTCCAACTACTATTCCTACACCTGGGGCGAGATCCTCGACGACGACGCCTTCGAATGGTTCACCGAGAACGGCGGCCTCAACCGCGCCAACGGCCAGCGCTTCCGCGACAAGATGCTGGGCCCCGGCTACACCGCCGACCCCATGGCCCTCTACCGCGACTTCCGCGGCCGCGACCCCAGCGTCAAGGCCCTGGAGCGGGAGCGGGGGCTGGACCGGCCGGTCGGAGGCTAGCTGAACGCCGGTAACAAATCCCCTCGCCTTCGGCCCCTTCGGCGCCTAAGCTAGGCGGGCGGAATGTTAGGGTCCGGAGGACGTTTGACCCAGCTCGACTATGTGGCGCCGACCAGCGCCGATGAGGCGGCGGCGGCCCTGGCGGCCGGGGGCGGCGCGGCGCGGGCGCTCGCCGGCGGCACCGATCTCCTGGTCCAGCTTCGCGCCCGGCGGCTGAAGCCCGGCCTGATCGTCGATCTGAAGAAAATCCCCGGCGCCATCGGCATTCGCGAGGAGGATGGCGGTTTCGTCATCGGCGCGGCGACGCCGGGGGCGGTCATCGGCGAACACCCGGCCCTCGCCAAGGCGTGGCCGGGCGTGGTCGAGGCGGCGAGGCTGATCGGCTCGACCCAGATCCAGGGCCGCGCCTCCATGGCCGGCAATCTGTGCAACGCCTCGCCGGCCGCCGACAGCGCGCCCGCTCTCATCGCGGCGCGGGCCACCTGCGTCATCGTCGGGCCGGGCGGGCGGCGGACCGCGCCGGCGGAGGCGATCGCCGTAGGGCCGGGGCGCACCTCCCTGGCGCTCGGCGAGTTCGTGTTCGAGATCAGGCTGCCGACGCGACCGGCCCGCTCGGCCGACGCCTATCTGCGCTCCATCCCGCGCACCGAAATGGACATCGCGGTCGTGGGCGCCGGGGTGAACCTGACCCTGGACGGCGAAGGCGCGATCGCCGAGGCCCGGGTGGCCCTGGGCGCCGTCGGCCCCAGCGTCATCGTGGCCGAGGCGGCGGGCGCGGCCCTGATCGGCACGCGCCTCGATGACGCCACCCTGGCCCGCCTCGACGAAGCGGCGCGGGCGGCCTGCCGGCCGATCGGCGACAAACGCGGCACGGCGGAATACCGGACCAAGATCGCCGGCGTTCTGGCCCGGCGGGCGGCGGCCATCGCCTATGCGAGAGCGAAAGAGCGGGCATGAGCAAGCGGCACGTCGCGGCGACGGTGAACGGTGACCTCGTGGAGTTTCTGAGCGATCCGGGAACCACCCTGCTCGACGCCCTGCGCGACGAACTGGGCCTCACCGGGGCCAAGGAAGGCTGCGGGTCGGGCGATTGCGGCGCCTGCGGCGTCATCGTCGATGGGCGGCTCGTCTGTTCGTGCCTGATGCTGGCGGCGGAAGCTGAAGGGCGGCGGATCGAAACCATCGAGGGCATGGCCGACGGGTCGGTTCTTCACCCCCTGCAGCGTCAGTTCCTCGAACACGCCGCCCTGCAGTGCGGTTTCTGCACCCCGGGCCTGCTGGTGGCGGCCAAGGCCCTGCTCGACGCCAACCCCGACCCGACCGAGAGCGAGACGCGCTATTGGCTGGCCGGCAACCTGTGCCGCTGCACCGGCTACGACAAGGTGATACGCGCGGTGATGGACGCGGCGGCGGAGCTCAGGCAAGCGAGGGCCTAAATGACCGACGTTCTTGATAGGCCGGAAACGAAGCTCGATCTCAAGGTGGTCGGAACCCGCCCGGTTCGTCCCGATGGGGCCGACAAGGTCACCGGCCGGGCCGCTTTCGGGGCCGACTTCGCCATGCCCGGCATGCTGGTCGGCAAAATCAAGCGCAGCCCCCACGCCCACGCCCGCATCGTCTCCATCGACACCCGCCAGGCCCGCGCCCTGGCCGGGGTCAAGGCGGTGGTCACCGCCGCCGACTTTCCCGACCTGGCGTCGGAGGAATACGAGGCCGGCGAGGGCGCCGCCAATATCCGCGACCTCTCCCTCAACTGCATGGCGCGCGGCAAGGTGCTCTACGACGGGCACGCCGTGGCCGCCGTCGCCGCCACCTCCGCCGCCATCGCCGACCAGGCGCTGGACCTGATCGAGGTGACCTACGAGGTTCTGCCGCACGTCATCGACGTGGAGGCGGCCATGGCGCCGGACGCGCCGCTGTTGCACGCCCACCTGTTCACCGACGGTTTGGATCATAAGCCGGACGGGCCCTCGAACATCGCCAGCCGCAACCAACTCGCGCGCGGCGATTTGGAGGCCGGCTTCGCGACCGCCGATGTGATCGTCGAAGGCCGCTACACCACCGCCGCCGTCCACCAGGGCTATATCGAGCCGCACGCCTGCGTGGCCGCCTACGGGGCGGACGGCCAATGCCAGGTGTGGAGCTCCAGCCAGGGCCAGTTCATGGTCCGCACCTACTGCGCCAAGGTCCTGGGGCTGGAATCGTCGGACATCCGCGTCACCCCGGCGGAGATCGGCGGCGGCTTCGGCGGCAAGACCACCGTCTATCTCGAACCGCTGGCGCTCGCCCTGTCGCGCCAGGGTGGCGCGCCGGTGAAGATGGTGATGACCCGCGAGGAGGTGTTCCGCGCCACCGGCCCGACCAGCGGGGCGGTCATCGAGGTCAAGCTCGGGGCCAAGGCGGACGGGACCCTCGTCGCCGCCGATGTGGTGCTGAAGTACCAGGCCGGCGCCTTCCCCGGCTCCCCGGTGGTCCCCGGCAGCATGACCGCCCTGGCCTGCTACGACGTGCCCAATTTCCGCGTCACCGGCTACGACGTGGTGACCAACAGCCCCAAGGTCGCGGCCTACCGCGCGCCCGGCGCGCCGATCTCGGCCTTCGGGATCGAGAGCGCCATCGACGAACTGGCCGGCAAGCTCGCCATGGATCCCA
>JBBRQW010000013.1:0-45498 GCA_038225765.1 Caulobacterales bacterium
CGACCGCAATCCCCGCCTCCTGCTCCCGCAGGATCGCGATGATCTGCTCCTCGCTGAACCTCGACTTCCTCATCCGTCCGTCCCTTCCTTCGCTGGGCCGGACTCTAATTATTTCTGGAGGAGTTTCAGGGGGTCACGTCAGTCACATCGGCCCTGGTGAGACGCCGCGTAGTTTTGTGCGCCGCCTTTCTGGCCACGATCAAGACACCAGCGCCCCTGGCCGCCCGCAGTTTCCAAAACAGGGGGGACTATGGTGCGCGCACCCTAGCGTTAATGTCAGCCGGGGCACATTGCGCCGCGAGAACGGGAGCAGGGCGTCTGTCAGTTTGAGATCGGCGCGCCCGTGTTTCCGCTTGGGAGCGCGCCGCCTCCGGCTCCCATGTTCGTAGAACGTATCGACGTACTCTCATATGCCTAAGCGGATGGCGATGGACTTATTACATTCCATTTCATGTGATGAATCCACCATTTAGGGAAACGGAATTAGTTATTTACCTCCTCCCACGGTTCGGCCGCCGATCTTAGATACGGTGTGAGCTGATAGAGGCATAAAAGCGGGCTCCGCTAGCCCAGCCTGTGGACCCGTTGAATTCGCCCCGCTCGGTCAGACGGATGATTGTATGAACGTTCGCGCGACGCGGGTCGGCGGTGTTCTTTGATAGTGCGCTCAGGAACTCCAATTTTCGCGTCCACTTCGATTCCTGCCCGCTGACAGTGTCGTGTTCGCCATTGCGCCGACGCTGACGCCTCGTGAGTTTTTTGCTAGCGTATGGAGAGTTGCGCCATTCGATCCGCAGTGGCGTGACGGCCGCTTCGGGCACGGGGGCAGAAATGGGGTACACTATAATTGATGGATAATCTCTCGCGCCCCCCCTTCTTATCTTTATTGCACTGGCCGTATGCGTGGCAGTCATATTTAAGATGTCCGCGAATCGGATTACCAGATTTGGAGTTTGTGTTGCCATTATGCTTGCGGCTGTCTCGATCAGTGCGGCCGTAAAACACCTGGGATTTATGGTTGAGCAAAGTATATATTCGGCAAACTATTTGGATGCCAAATACCACTGCATCACCGCCATCGAGAAAATGCAAAACAAGCAAATAGATAGTAGCACTCCCTGGTTTCTCGAGCACTCTTACGTGAAAACCGGCGACAACGGTTCACAATCTATCTCAGAAATGGAGAACGGTGATGATGAACTAGATCCTACTCATGAGGACATCATATTTCAGCTATTGCGCCTACCGCCAAATAAAAGCGACGCGATATCCACAGATATATTTAATGCACACTATCGTAACACGAATATATTTTTGAAATGGCGGATTGGGTCGCCGGATATACAGAAAGCTACGGCGATCGTTAAGTGTAAATATGACATATTCGCTAAACTGGCCCACGCGGCGATGACGCCAACGGGCTTCGAGACATGCATCAAATTTGCAAGGGAAGCGTCAGCAAAGTCATCGTGCTATGAGACCTATCGGAGTTTTGAGCGAGAGCGAATGAGCGGCCCTGACTGAGGCGCCTCGGCGCTCTAGTTCGTCCAGCGGGCCAGCCAATCGGCCAGGGCCTGAGGGGTCATGGAGCGGGCGTCGGCCAGAGCGGCGGTGTGGCCCGCGTCGAGAAGGCGGCCCCGACGATCGACGACCAGCAGGCTGGGCACGCCATCGACCTTGGCGATTCCGTAGCGGGCGGGAATGTCCAGGTTGCGATCGATGCGGCCGACATCCACCGTCACCAAGGCGTAGTGGGCGTCGATGAAGGCGGCGACCTGGGGCAGGCTCATGACGGCGGCCAGCAGGCGGCAGTCGGCGCACCAGTTTCCGCCCAGATCGATCAGGAGTAGCTTGTGGGTAGCGCGCGCCCTCGCCCTGGCGGCCGCCAGATCCGCCTGGGCGTTCGCGGCGGCGTCGTAAGGGAGGGGAAGCGGGGTCGGAAGATCCTTGAAGCTGATTACCTGGACGCGCGGGGCGGGCGCGGCCTGGGCGAGCGGGGCGGTCACAGCCAGGGCCAGGGCGGCGGCGAGGGCCCGACGCCCCCGACGGCTCACGCCGGGCCGCCCGGCTTGCCTGGTTCGACGGCCGGGGTCGGCGTTCCCGGCTTGGCCGAGGCGGGCGCGCCGGCGGGCGCGGAAGTGGGCTGGCCGGCCGCCGCCGCTCCGGGCGCCTTAGCGCCGGCGGGACCCGCGGGGGCGGCGGGCGCGGCCGCCTTGGCCGCCGGCTTGGGGGCCGGGATCGGCAGGCTGGAGCCCAGAGTATGCAGATAGGCGATGACGTTGATCCGGTCCTGCGGCTGCTTGAGGCCGATGAAGGTCATCTTGGTTCCGGGCAGATATTTCTGCGGCCCGGCGATGAATTCATAGATGTGGTCGAAGTCCCAGATTGGCTGCTTGGCGGAAAGGGCGATCATGGCCGGAGAATAGGCGAAGCCCGGATGGCTGCCGGGCTTGCGGCCAAGAACGCCGTAGAGGCCCGGGCCGATCCCGTTGGTCCCCGCCGGATCGAAATTGTGGCAGGATTTGCAGGCGGCGGTCTTGGCTTCGCCGGCCGCCGGGTCGGCGGTCTTCAGCACCGTTCCCCAGTCGGGGGACACGTCGGGCGCCTCGGGGGCGCCGCCGGCGAGGTCGGGGGCCACGGCGATCAGATAGCCCGGCTTGGCGGGGGGCGTCTTCTGGAAGATCTCGGGAATAACCGCGTTGAGGCCGACGATGACGAGCCCCGTGGCCAGCACCGCGGCGAGCATCTTATTGGTGGAAAGATCGCTCATTTAAGGACTTGGGCCCCGTGGGAGATTCGTGGACGCGAGGCGCCGAAACCCGAGGGGCCGCCCCTGTTGCGTTGGCGTCTCTTACACGCTACCGGCGCTGGCGCAAACGCCCCTTTGGGCCACGCCCGCCGGCCGTTGACCCATGAACCCGATCGTCCTCATTCCGGCCCGCATGGCCGCCACCCGGCTGCCGGGAAAGCCGCTGGCCGACATCGAAGGGGCGGCCATGATCGTCCGGGTGCTCCGGCGCGCCCTCGCCGCCGACATCGGGCCGGTGGTCGTGGCCGCCGCCAACCCGGAGATCGCGGCGGCGGTGACGGCGGCGGGGGGCCGCGCGGTGCTCACCGATCCGCTCCTGCCCTCCGGCTCCGACCGCATCGTCGCGGCGCTGGCCGAGCTCGATCCGGACGAGCGCCATGACGTGATCATCAATCTGCAGGGCGATATGCCCTTCGTCGAGCCTCGGGCGCTGATGGTCTGCGCCGGCCTGCTGGACGAAGAGCCGAGCCGCGACATCGCCACCGTGGTCGCCCGGGAAGCCGCGACGGCCGACCGGGCCAACCCCGACGTGGTCAAGGCGGTGCTGGCCATCGAGGCGGGCGCCTCCGCCGGCCGCGCCCTCTATTTCACCCGCGGAGCCCTCTACGGCGACGGAGCGGTGTGGCGCCATGTCGGCCTCTACGCCTGGCGCCGCGCCGCGCTGATCGCCTACGCCGCCGCGCCGCCTTCCCCCCTCGAGCGGCGAGAGAAGCTGGAGCAGCTTCGCGCCCTGGAGCTCGGCCTTTGCGTCTGGGCCGCGGTCATGGACGCCGCGCCGATCTCCGTCGATACGCCGGCCGATCTCAAGGCCGCGCGCGCCCATGCCCGGGCAAACCCGGAAATTCCCCGATGAGCGAAAAGCCCCGGATCGCCTTCCAGGGAGAGCCGGGGGCCAACAGCGACGAGGCGTGCCGGGCCTACTTCCCCGACCACGAACCCGTCCCTCACGCGGCCTTCGAGGACGCCTTCGAGGCGGTGAAGCGCGGCGACTGCGCCCTGGCCCTGATCCCGGTGGAAAACTCCATCGCCGGGCGGGTGGCCGATGTTCACCACCTGTTGCCGTCGTCGGGCCTCAAGATCGTCGGCGAGCGATTCAAGCCGATCCGCTTCCAGCTCATGGCCAATCCCGGCACGCGGCTGGAGGACGTGCGCACGGTGACCAGCATGCCGATCGCCCTTGGCCAATGCCGGGGGGTCCTGCGGCGCCTGGGGGTGGCGACGGCGCCAGCCGGCGACACCGCCGGCGCCGCCAGGGCCCTGGCCGAGCGCCCCGATCCAGCCGCCGCCGCCATCGCCCCGGCTCTGGCCGCCCGGCTCTACGGTCTCGACATCCTGATGAACGACATCGAGGACGCGGCGCACAACACCACCCGCTTCCTGGTCATGTCCGCCGATCCCAATACGCCCGCGCCCGGCGCCGGCGCCGCCTGCGTCACCAGCTTCGCCTTTCGGGTGCGCAACATTCCGGCCGCCCTCTACAAGGCGTTGGGCGGTTTCGCCACCAACGGCGTCAACATGACCAAGCTGGAAAGCTACATGGAAAACGGCGTGTTCACGGCCACCTTCTTCTATGCCGAGGTGGATGGCCGGCCTGGCGACGCCGCCCTCGCCCTCGCCTTCGAGGAATTGGGCTTCTTCAGCGACCATTTCGAGATCCTGGGCGTCTACGCCGCCGACCCGTTTCGGGCGAAGCGGTAGGGCTCGCCGGCCAGGTCGTCCGCCCCAGCGCCCTCAAGGTTCGTGGCGGGTGTGGGCCATTTCGACGCGCGAGGCGATCCAATCCATGGTGGCGAGCAGCACGCCGGAGACCACGAAGGTCAGATGGATGGCGATCAGCCAGATCAGCTTGTTGCGATCCAGGGCAGAATCCGGCTCCAGAAGCTGCATGAAGGCGCGCAGCAGGGCGATGGCCGATATGGCCACGATCGAGGCGATCACCTTCATCTTCAGGCCCGAGAAATCGACCGTGCCCATCCAGTCGGGCCGGTCCCTCTGGTTGGCGGCGTCGATCTTGGAGACGAAATTCTCGTAGCCCGAGAAGGTGACGATCAAAATGAGGTTTCCCGCCAGCGACAGATCGATCAGCGACAGGGCCATCAGGATCGCGTCCTGCGTCTGCATGACCAGAACGCGGGACATCTCGTTGAAGAGTTCCCGCGAGAACACGATCAGCAGGCCGCCGAGGGCGACGACCAGGCCCAGATAAAAGGGCGCCAGGAGCCAGCGCGACGCGAACAGCGTCACTTCCAGCCAGCGTTCGACGAAGGTTTTGCTCATGGCCACGATCCTTCAGTCCTCCTCGACCCACGCCTTGATCAGTTGGTGGGCGATGGCAAGGGCGCCGGGCGCCTTTGCGTCGGCCAGTTCGCCCCGAACGAGCGCGCCGGCCTCGGCGCGGGTGAACCACCGCACCTCGTCGATCTCCACCTGGTCGGCCACCGCCTCGCCTTCCTCCACCTCGGCGATCAAGCCGATCATCAGGGAGGAAGGATAGGGCCATGGCTGGGTGGAATGATAGCGCACTCGCTTCGCCAGCAGGCCCGATTCCTCGAAGAGTTCGCGGGCGCAGGCTTCCTCGATGCTCTCTCCGGGCTCGAGAAAGCCGGCCAGGGCCGAATACATGCCTTCCGGCCACGCCGCCTGGCGGCCGAGCAGGCAAGCCTCCCCCCTGACGGCCAACATGATGACCACCGGGTCGGTGCGCGGGAAATGCTGGGCGCGGCAGGCCGGGCAGACGCGCTTCCAACCGCCGTCGGCGATGTCGGCGATCTCGCCGCAGGCGGCGCAGTGGCGATGCTTGCGGCGCCATTCGAACATCGATTTGGCGGTGGCCGCGATGGCCGCGTCGCCGGCCGTCAAGGCGAGCGCGATGGCCCGCAGATCCTCGAAGCGGCCGAGCCCCTCCAGCGGCCCGTCGGCGGGATCGGCCCCGCCTTCCAGATCGACGGCGAAGATCGCCGCCTCATTCCAAAGGCCGAGGAAGAGCAGGTGCTCGGGCCCACCCGCCAGCGCCCGCGCCCGGTCGGCGGCGAGCCAGGCGATCTGGGCGCCGCCGCCCTCGGCGTCCTCCACGAGAGGTTGGCCATTCCAGACGGCGAGAGCCGCGGAATCGGGCGCGGCCAGCTTTTCCGCCAGCCAGTCGGGGTCGGCGCGCCGGTCACTGGCCCGGTCCAGGGGATTGCCGGCGAAGGTGTTGGTGAAGGCGACAAGGGCCATGGCGGGTCTTCTTAGGGCGCCGTCCGCCCCGCGTCATGCCCACCAGACGTTTGCCTACGCTTGCGCCGGCCCGCCCGCCACGCGATATAGGGGATGGAGATCGGCGATGGGCGGAGGCCTCGCCAACCCGGTCAGGTCCGGAAGGAAGCAGCCGTAACGGGATTTACTCCGGGTCGTTTGCCGGTCTCCACCGCGCCCTGCCAATCCCGGACCTCGATGACCGACACCGACCTCACGCTCGACACCGAACCGCGCGCGCGTGACGAGGCGACCTCCGACATGTTCGGCGCCTGCCCCCCGGACGCGGCGGCCCCCTACACCGTCCTGGCCCGCAAATACCGGCCTCAGAGCTTCGACGACCTGATCGGCCAGGAGGCCATGGTGCGGACGCTCAAGAACGCCTTCGCCACCGGGCGGATCGCCCACGCCTTCATGCTCACGGGGGTGCGCGGGGTCGGCAAGACCACTACCGCCCGGCTGCTGGCGCGGGCCCTCAACTATGAGAGCGACAGCGTTCACCAACCCAGCTTCACCGACCTGGTGGTGGAGGGCCGCCACTGCCGGGCCATCATCGAAGGGCGCCACCTCGACGTGCTGGAACTGGACGCCGCCAGCCGCACCAAGGCCGACGAGATGCGCGAACTGCTGGACGGGGTGCGCTATGCGCCGGCCGAGGCGCGCTACAAGGTCTATGTCATCGACGAAGTTCACATGCTTTCGACGACGGCGTTCAACGTGCTTCTGAAGACCCTCGAGGAGCCGCCGCCGCACGCCAAGTTCATCTTCGCCACCACCGAGATCCGCAAGGTGCCGGTGACCATCCTGTCGCGCTGCCAGCGCTTCGACCTGCGCCGGGTCGAGCCCGCCGTGATCGTCGGCAATCTGGCGGCGATCGCCGAGGCGGAGGGAGCGACCATCGAGGCCGACGCCCTGACCCTGATCGCCAGGGCCGCCGAAGGGTCGGTGCGCGACGCCCAGTCGCTGCTCGACCAAGCCATGGTCCAGGCCCCGGAAGGTCAGAACGTCACCGCCGCCACGGTGCGCGACATGCTGGGCCTCGCCGACCGCGGCCAGACTATCGACCTGTTCGAAAAGACGGTGCGTGGCGAGGCGGGCGCGGCCATCGAGGCCTTCCGCGTCCTCCATGGCTTCGGGGTCGATCCGACCGCCGTCATGATCGACCTCTTGGAACACTGCCACGGCGCGTCGGTGGCCAAGGCCCTGGGGCCGGACGTTCTGACCCTGCCCAGGGATCAGGCCGCCCGTCTGGCCGCCCTGGGCGCGGCCTTGTCGGCGGGGAGCCTGGCGCGGCTGTGGCAGATGCTGCTCAAGGCCCATGACGAGGTGCGCCGCGCGCCCCATCCCGAAGCCGCCGTCGAGATGACCCTGATCCGTCTGGCCTACGCCGCCGATCTGCCGGGGCCGGAGGAGGCCCTGAAGGCCCTGAGGGCGGGCGAGCCCGCTGGCCCGGCGGGGCGGGTCGCCGTGCCTTCCGGCGGCGGCGGCGGTGGCGTGAGCGCGCGCGCTCTGCCGAGCCAAAGCCCGGTCTCCCGTGCCGCCGCCCGCCCCTCGCCGGCCCCGGCCGATCCGCGCTCCTTCGAGGACGTGATCGCCCTGATCGATGAGCGGCGCGATGTCGGCCTCAAGCTGGATGTGGCGAAATACCTGCGGCCGATCAGCTTTCGGCCCGGCGCGGTGGTGTTCGAGCCGGCCCCCGGCGCGCCCGCCAATCTCGCCCAGCGGCTGGTCATGCGGCTCAAGGAATGGACCGGCCAGCCATGGCTGGTCGCCGCCGAAGGTGGAGGCGGGGCCGAGACTCTCCTGGAACGGCAGGCGCGGTCCAAGGCCGCCGCCCACGCCGAGGCCCTGGCCGAACCCTTCGTCCAGGCGGTGATGGAGGCCTTTCCGGGAACCGAGATCGTCGAGGTGCGCCAGATCGCCCTGCCCGAATCGGCGGGCGGCGATCCTGCCCCCGGCGACGAGGAATAGGCGGTGAAGGATCTTGGAGCTCTGATGAAGCAGGCCCAGGCCATGCAGGAGAAGCTGAAGGCCGCCCAGGAGCGCCTGGCGCAAAGCGAGGTGGACGGCGCGGCCGGCGGCGGCTTGGTGCGCCTGACCCTCAAGGGAGGTGGAGAGCTGGCCCGCCTGGCCATCGACGAGAGCCTGCTTACCCCCGGCGAGGGCGAGATCGTCGCCGACCTGATCGTCGCCGCCCACGCCGACGCCAAGAAGAAGCTCGACGCCCGGCAGGGCGAGATCATGCGCGAGGTCGCCGGCCCTCTGGCCGGCCTCCCCGGCATGCCGAGTTTCTGATGGAGGCGGGCTGATGGCCGCTTCCGCCGGGCCGGAGATCGAGCGGCTGATCGCTCTGTTGGCCAAGCTGCCGGGCCTGGGTCCACGCTCGGCCAGGCGCGCGACCTTGGTGCTGCTCAAAAAGCGCGAGCAGCTTCTCGATCCCCTGAGCGCGGCCCTCGCCGACGCCGCGGCGCGGGTGAGCGTCTGCCGCTCCTGCGGCACCCTGGACACCCGCGATCCCTGCGCCATCTGCGCCGACCCCGGTCGCGACGCGAGCCTGCTATGCGTCGTGGAGGATGTCGGCGCCCTTTGGGCCATGGAGAGGGCCGGGGCTTTTCGCGGTCGCTACCAGGTGCTGGGGGGCCTGCTGTCGGCCCTCGACGGCGTGGGGCCGGCCGCCCTGCGCGTTGACGCCCTGATGGGCCGCGCCGCCGAGAACGCGGTGCGGGAGGTCGTTCTCGCCCTTCCCGCCACCGTCGATGGCCAGACCACCGCCCACTACCTGGCCGACCGTCTCGCCGGGGCGGGTGTCGCCGTCACCATGCTGGCCCGCGGGGTGCCGGTGGGCGGCGACCTGGACTGGCTGGACGACGGCACCATCATCCAGGCCATGCGGGCGCGGCGGCCGGCGAGCGGGTGAGGCGGTTGACGGCCGCCGACATCTTTCCGGTCATCCTGTGCGGTGGGGCGGGGACGCGGCTGTGGCCCGCCTCCACGCCCGAGCGCCCCAAGCCGTTCGTCCCGTTGGCGGACGGTCGCTCGACGCTTCAGAACACCGCCCTGCGCCTGGCCGGACTGCCCGGCGGGCGGTCGCCGGTCGTGGTGGTCGGCGCGGGGCGCGCGGGCCTTGCGCGACGGCAGTTGGCGGACGTGGGCGCGGAGGCTTTCATCCTCGCCGAGCCGGCGGCGCGCGACACCGGGCCGGCGCTGACCGCGGCGGCGCTCTGGGTCGCCCGCGCCGAGCCGCGCGCTCTCATCGTGGCCGTGGCCGCCGACCACCATATTCCCGACGCCGCGGCCTTCCGCGCCGGCGCGATGGATGGCGTGGCCGCCGCCGAGGCGGGCCATATCGTCGCCTTCGGGGTCAAGCCGACCTCGCCGGCCACCGCCTACGGTTACATTCGCCCGGGCGCGGCGCTCGGCGCCGGCTTGACCGGCCGGCGAGTCGACGCCTTCATCGAAAAGCCCGACGCGGCGTCCGCCGAGGCTTATCTGGAAGCGGGTTACCTTTGGAACAGCGGCAATCTCATCTTTCGCGCCGACATTCTTTTGGAGCAGGTTGACCTTCATGCGCCGGCCTTGGGCGAAGCCGTCGGCCGGGCGATCCAGGATGCCGTCGCCAGCGAGCAGCGGCTGGATTTGGGGGCCGCGTTCAGCGAGGCGCCGGCGCTGTCGATCGACCGCGCGGTGATGGAGAAAACCGCCCGCGCCGCCGTGGTCGATATCGGTTACCGATGGTCCGACCTGGGCTCGTGGCGGGCGGTGTGGGCCGCCGCCGAGCACGACGCGGCCGGCAACGCCATTCAGGCGCGGGCCGAAGTGGCGGCGAGCGCCGGCTGCCTGATCCGCGCCGGCGCCGGCGCCCGCATCATCGCGATCGGCCTCAAGAACATCGCCGTGGTGGTCGAGGGCGACCGCGTCCTGGTCTGCGACCTGGAGACCTCCGGCCAAGCCCTGAAGGAGGCGGTCGCGGCCCTGGCCAAGGAATGGCCGGCGGCCCCGGCCGTCTAACGGTCGACAGGCGTCGCGCGATCTGGGCCATCGAGGCGCAGCGCGCGGGCGATCTCCTCCACCTGAGCGGCGACCGGCTGGTCGATGCCAACAACCAGGGCGCCCTCGTCCGCCTCGGGCGGCTCGAGGGTGGCGAACTGGCTGGCGAGCAGGCCGGGTGGCATGAAATGGCCTGTTCGCCGGGCCAGGCGGCCGGCGATCAGCGCTTCCGATCCGCGCAGATAGACGATCCTCACCTGCGGTCGCCCGTCCCCGAGGCGGTCGCGGTAGGCGCGCTTGAGGGCCGAACAGGTGACCACGCCAGGCTGGCCGGCGGTGGCCTGGCCGTCGATCCAGGCGGCGATGGCGGCGAGCCAGGGAGCGCGGTCGGCGTCGCCGAGGGGCGTTCCGGCCTCCATCTTGGCGATATTGGCGGGCGGGTGGAAGTCGTCGCCCTCCTTAAAGGGCCAGCCGAGTCGGGCCGCCAGCGCTTTGGCGATCGTCGTCTTGCCCGAGCCCGAGACGCCCATGACCACCAGAACCGGCGGCGGCGCCATCAGGCGAGGCTTCTCCATTGGCGCCCGTCCCGCTCCAAAAGCGTGCGCGCCTCGCGCGGCCCGTCGGCCCCGGCCGGATAGCCGTGGACCTCGCCGGCGCTTTTCCAGGCGTCGAGGAACGGCATGACCGCGCGCCAGGCGTTCTCGATATCGTCGGCCCGTTTGAACAGGGTTTGATCGCCGGTCAGGCAGTCGTAGATCAGGGTCTCGTAGCCGGTCGCCGGCTTGTGCTGGAACCAGTCGGCATAGCTGAAATCCATCCTAACGTCGGTCAGGCAAACGTCCGGCCCCGGCCGCTTGGCGTCGAATAGCAGGGAGACGCCCTCGTTGGGCTGGATGCGCAGAAGGAGGACATTGGGGGTGGACTGACCCTCGGCGACATCCTGGAACAGGGTCTTGGGGGCCGCCTTGAATTGGATGGCGATCTGGGTGTCGTGGGCGCTCATCGCCTTGCCGGTGCGAAGGTAAAAGGGGACACCGGCCCAGCGCCAGTTGTCGATGGAAAACTTCAAGGCGACGAAGGTCTCGGTGCGGCTGCGGCTCGCGACGTTGGGAGCGTCGCGATAGGCGGCCATCTCGTGCCCCGCCACCGTTCCCGCCCGGTATTGTCCGCGCACGGAATCGGCCAGGGCCTGGGTCGGCGTGAGGTGGTTGATGGCCTCGATCACCCGCCCCTTCTCGGCCCGCACCGCCTCGGCGGCGAAGGAGTTGGGCGGCTCCATGGCGATCATGGTCAGGAGCTGGAAGAGGTGATTGGGCACCATGTCGCGCAGCGCCCCGGTCTTGTCGTAGAAGGCGCCGCGCCCCTCCACCCCCACCGTTTCGGCGGCGGTGATCTGTACACTGTCGATATGCAGGCCGTTCCACAACGGCTCGAAGACGCCGTTGCCGAAGCGGGTGACCATGATGTTGCGGACCGTTTCCTTGCCGAGAAAATGGTCGATGCGATAGATCTGCTTTTCATCCAGACACTTGGTGACGCGCCGGTTGAGCGCCTTGGCCGAAGCCAGGTCGTCGCCGAACGGCTTTTCGATCACCACCCGGCGAAAGGCCCCGCGCGGCGCGCGGGTGAGGCCGGCCTTATGCAAACGCTCGACGATGTCGCCGAAGAAGCGCGGCGCCACCGCCAGGTAGAAGAGAACGTCGCCGCCGGCGCCGGCCAACGTTTCCAGCCTCTTGGCCAGGGCGGCGTAGCTGGCGTCGTCCTCGAAATCGCCGACATGGTAGAATAGGCGGTCGGCCAGCCACGTCCAGGCCTTGGCGTCGATCTTGGCCAGGCCGAATTCGCTGAGCTTGTCGGCGGCCAGGCCTTTGATGAACGCGCCCTGAGTCTGGCGAAAATCCGCGTCGTCGCCTGGTGAATGATCGACGCCCAGCACCTTGAAATCCCTGGCCAGCAGGCCGGCGTCGGAGAGATTGTAGAGGGCCGGGATCAACAGGCGTTTGGCCAGATCGCCGCCGGCCCCGAAGATCACCATGACGCAGGCCGGCGCGACGGGCGCCTTGGAGGGCGTGAGCTTGGCCATGCCGGTCAGCCCCCAGCCTTTTCCTCGACGTGGCCGCCGAAGCCGAAGCGCATGGCCGACAGCAGTTTTTCGCCGAAGGTGTGGCTCTCCCGGGAGCGAAACCGCGCGTAGAGGGCGGCGGTGAGCACATTGGCGGGCACCGCCTCCTCGATGGCCGCGTCGATGGTCCAGCGGCCCTCGCCGCTGTCTTCCACCGCCCCGGCGTAGGCTTTGAGCTTTGGATCGCCGGCCAGGGCGGAGGCGGTCAGATCGAGCAGCCAGGAGGAGATCACGCTGCCTCGCCGCCACACCTCGGCGATGTCGGTGAGGTTCAGGTCGAACCGATCGCCCTTGGGCAGGGCCTTGCCGCCCTTGCCCTGCAGGATGTCGAACCCCTCGGCGTAAGCCTGCATCAGGCCGTATTCGATGCCGTTGTGGACCATCTTGACGAAATGCCCGGCCCCGGCCGGGCCGGCGTGGATATAGCCGCGCTCGGCGCGGGGATCGGCCCCCTTGGGCCGCTTGGTGCGGGGAATGGCGCCCAGGCCCGGGGCGAGGGTCTTGAAGATGGGATCGAGCCGATCGACCACGGGTTTCTCGCCGCCGATCATCATGCAGTAGCCGCGTTCCAGCCCCCACACCCCGCCGGAAGTCCCCACGTCGATATAGGTCAGGCCCTTGGCCTTCAGCGCCGCCGCCCGGCGGATATCGTCGCGATAAAAGGTGTTGCCGCCGTCGATGACGGTGTCGCCCGCCTCCAGGGCGTCGGCCAGTTCGGCAACGGTGTCTTCGGTGGGCGCGCCGGCCGGCAGCATCACCCAGACGGCGCGCGGCGCCTCGATCCTGGCGATGAGGTCCTTGTAGTTCTTGGCGGGCGTCGCGCCCTCGCCAGCCAGGGTCGCCACCGCCTTGTCGTCGCGGTCCCAGACCACGCAGGCATGGCCGCCCTTCATCAGGCGGCGGGCGATATTGGCCCCCATCCGCCCCAGTCCGATGACGCCAAGCTGCATGGTCCTAGAGACTCCCTTTCAAGGGTCAGGCGAAGGCGCGTTCGACGGCCGAGGCGAGCCGGCGCAGGCCGCCTTCCACATCGGCGCCCAGATCGAGGCGAAGCAGCCGCCGGCCCCGTTCGGCGAGAACCTCGAAGTCGCCGCGCGCCTCGGCGGCCTCGACGACGCCGAAGCTGATCTTCCGCCCCGGCACGGCGATATCTCGCGCCGCCTTGTGAGTGATCTGGATGAACACCCCGCTATTGGGGCCGCCCTTGTAGGCTTGGCCGGTGGAATGGAGGAAGCGCGGGCCGAAGCCCAGGACCGTGGCGACCTTGCGATGGTCCAGGATGCGCCGCCGGATGGCCTGGAGCGCCTCGATGTGACGCGGATCGCGATCGAGAAAGGCCAGCAGGCCGATGTAGTCTCCGGGATGGGCGCGCAGGAGTTGGGCGCGGAACCAGGCCTCGAGGGTCCTGACCCCGGCCGCCTTGCCGAGGGCCGCGGCGTTGGCCGGATCGGCGTAAAGGGTCAGCCCTTCGCTCTCGAACACCGCCGATTCGGGGGTCAGAGATCCGCTCGCCTCATAGGCCTGGGTAAGGGCCCGCGTCTTGATCTTGCTGGCCTCGACGTCGGGCTGGTCGAAGGGGTCGATGCCGATCGCCGCCCCGGCCACCGCCACCGCCACCTCCCAGCGGAAAAATTCCTGAAACAGGGTCTCGCGGCTGGCCAGGGTGATGCGAACCACCGGCTGGCCGGCCTCCTCGAAGGCGCGCACCGCCTCGTCGCGGGCCACGTCGTCATGGCCCTCCAGTCTCAGATAGGCGAACACCCGATCGGGGCCATAGTCGCCTATCTTGCCGAGCGGCTCGGCGTCGATGGGGATCAAGCCCTTGCCCTGCTTGCCGGTGGACTCGGCGAGGAGTTGCTCGAGCCAGGCCCCGATGTCGGCGATGGCGTCCGAGGCGATCAGGGTCACCTTGTCCCGCCCGGCCTTGGCCGCCACGCCCAGCAGGGCGCCCAGGGCGAAGCCCGGATTGGCGGCCGGCGGCGCGCTGGCCCCGCAGGCGCGCGCCATGGTTCCCACCGTCTCGAAGATGGCGCGGGCGTCCAGGCCGATCACGGCGGCCGGAACCATGCCAAAATTCGACAGCACCGAATAGCGGCCGCCGATGGCCGGATCGCCGTGGAAGACGTGGGCGAAACCGTCCCGCCGCGCCATCTCCTCGAGTTTGGAGCCGGGATCGGTGACCGCGATGAAGCGGGCGCCGGCCTTGCCGGCCCCCAGGGCCTTTTCCGCCACCTCGAAGAAATAGCGGTGCAGAATGTCCGGCTCCAGGGTCGAACCGGACTTGCTGGAGACGATAAAAAGGGTGTTGGCCGGATCGATGGAGGCTTGGACGCGCGCGATCTGGGCCGGGTCGGTGGAATCGAGGATCTGGAGATCCGGGAAGCCCGGCGCCGCGCCGAAGGTCTTGGCCAGCACCTCGGGTCCCAGGCTCGAGCCGCCCATGCCCAGGAGCAGGGCGTGGGCATAGCCCGCCGCCTTCACCTCGCCGCGCAGGCCTTCCAGAGCCGCGAAATCGACCGCGCCGCCAGTCCCGGCCGCCAGCCAGCCCAGCCAGTCGCCCTCGTCGCGGCCCGTCCACAGGCCGGCGTCGCCGGCCCACAGGCGGCGCGTCCAGCCCTCGGCGGCGGCTCGCTGAAGCAGCGCCTTGAAGTTTTCGTCGAGACCCGCCGCCTTTATCGACTGGGCGTTCAGCCCATCGCCCAGCATTTTCGCCCGCTTGGCGGCCACCGCGCCCAGCAGGGCGTCGAAGGCCTCGGCGAACTTGGCCACCCCCTCGACCACCAGGGCGTCGGTGACGCCGTCCAGATCCAGGTCCAGCCGTTTCGCCCCCTCCAGCACCGCCCGCGCCGCGTCCAGCCCCTCGGTGAGGCGCGGGCGCACCTGGCCGTGATCGCGGAAGGCGTCCATGGTCTTGGGCGGCATGGTGTTGATGGTGTCGCGGCCGATCAGAGTCTCCACATAGAGGACGTCGGAATAGGCCGGATCCTTGGTGCCGGTGGAGGCCCACAAGAGCCGCTGCGGGGTCGCGCCGGCCGCCGCCAGGGCCTTCCAGCGCGGCGAGGCGATGAGTTCAAGGTAGCGCTGATAGGCGATTTTGGCGTTGGCGATGGCGACCTTGCCGCGCAGGCATCGCAGCGTCTCCGCCACCTCCCCGACGGCGGTCTTCAGCCGCTCGTCGATCGTCTTGTCGATCATGCCGTCGATGCGACTGACGAAAAAGCTGGCGACACCATGGACCTTGGCGACATCGCCGCCGGCCGCCTTCAAGGCCTCCAGGCCGCCCATGTGGGCGTCGGCCACGGCCAGATAGGCGTCGATGCCGAACAGGAGGGTGACGTTGACGTTGATCCCCTCGCTAATCAGGGCGCGGATGGCCGGTACGCCGGGCTTGGTCCCGGGCACCTTGATCATCACATTGGGCCGGTCGACCGCCCGCCACAGCCGTCGCGCCTCGGCGACGGTGGCCTCTGTATCCATGGCCAGATACGGCGAGACCTCCAGGCTGACGTAGCCGTCGGCGCCGCTCAGGGAATCGTAAAGCGGCCGGAACTGGTCGGCGGCGTCCTGGATGTCGGCGATGGCCAGCCGCTCGTAGAGCTCGCCGATCTCCGCGTCGCGCTCCGCGAGCAGCGCCTTCAGTCGCGCGTCGTAGGCGTCGCCCTCGCCGATCGCCTTTTCGAAGATCGAGGGATTGGAGGTCATGCCCCTCAGGCCGTCTCGGTCGATCAGCCGTTTGAGTTCGCCGTCTTCCAGGATCTTGCGATGCAGATAGTCCAGCCACACCGCCTGGCCGGCGTCGCGCAGGGCGATGAGGGGGTTGGTCATCGGCGGCCGCCGGCGATCTGCTTCAGCGCCGCCTTGTGAACATGTTCGGCGGTGAAGCCGAAGTGCTTCATCAGGTCGGCGATGGGGGCCGAGGCGCCGAACGAGCGCATGGCGACGATCGCGCCGGTCGGTCCCGCATAGCGGTCCCAGCCGAGGGGCGAAGCCGCCTCCACCGTGACCCGGGCGGCGATCGCCGGCGGCAGGACCTTGTCTCGGTAATCCTGGTCCTGGGCCTCGAACAGCTCCCAGCACGGCAGGGAAACCACCCGCGCCGCCACGCCGGCGGCGGCCAGGCTCTCGCGGGCCTGGAGGCACAAGGAAACCTCGCTGCCGGTGGCGATCAGGATGACATCTGGGGCCTCGCCCTCGCCGCCGGCCAGGACATAGCCGCCGCGCGCCACGCCCGCCGCCGGGGCGTATTTCGTGCGGTCCAGAGTGGGCAGCGCCTGCCGCGACAGGATCAGGCAGGCCGGCTTTTCGCTCTGGGCGAGAATAACCCGCCAAGCCTGCGCCGTCTCGTTGGCGTCGGCCGGGCGGAAGGTCAGCATGTGGGGGATGGCGCGCAGCGCCGCCAACTGTTCGATGGGCTGGTGGGTGGGCCCGTCCTGGCCCAGGCCGATGGAATCGTGGCTGAACACGAACACCACCGGCAGCGCCATCAGCGCCGCCAGCCGAGTGGGCGGGCGCATATAGTCGCTGAAAATCAGGAAGGTGCCGGTGTAGGGGCGCAGTTTGGAGACCGCCAGGCCGTTGGCGATCGAGCCCATGACGTGTTCGCGCACGCCAAAATGCAGATTGCGCCCGCCGTATTCGCGCGGCTCGAAATCGCCGGCGCCCTCGAACTCCAGCCGCGTCTTGGTGGAGGGCGACAGATCGGCCGAGCCGCCGATCAGCCAGGGCAACTTGGGCGCGATGGCGTTGAGCGCCTTGCCGGAGGCTTCGCGGGTGGCCATGCCCTTGGGGTCGGGCGGAAAGGTCGGGATATCGCCGTCCCAGCCCTTGGGGAGCGTCCCGGCCCACATGGCGTCGAGTTCCCCGGCGAGGTCAGGGTGGGCGGCCCGGTATTTCTTGAAGGTCCCGTCCCACGCCGCGCGCGCCTTGCCGCCGCGACCGCGCAGGCTGGCGGTCAGGTGTTCGCGCACCCCGCGCGGAACCAGGAACTGGGCGTCTGGCGGCCAACCGTAGGCTTCCTTGGTCAGCTTGACCTCGCCCTCGCCGAGCGGATCGCTGTGCGCCTTGGAGGTGCCCTGCTTGTGCGGCGAGCCGTAGCCGATGACGCTTTTCACCACGATCAGGGTCGGCCGGTCGTCGGTGGCCTGGAAGTTCTCGATGGCGCGGGCGAAGGCTTCGCAATCGTTGGCGTCGTCCACCTGATGGGTCGCCCAGCCATAGGCGCGGAAGCGCTCGGCCACGTCCTCGTTGAAGGCCAGCTCGGTGTGGCCCTCGATGGTCACCGTGTTGTCGTCGTAGATCCAGCACAGGTTGGAAAGCCGCAGATGGCCGGCCAGGGAGGCCGCCTCGCTGGCCACCCCTTCCATGAGGTCGCCGTCGCTGCACAGGGCGTAGACGTTGTAGTCGAAGAGGGTGGCGCCGCTCTTGTTGAACCGCGCCGCCAGCCACCGCTGCGCCATGGCCATGCCGACGCTGTTTCCCGCCCCCTGGCCCAGGGGTCCGGTGGTGACTTCCACCCCGGTGGTGTGGCCGTATTCCGGGTGCCCCGGGCAGCGGCTGCCCAGTTCGCGGAAGGTCTCGATGTCGTGCAGGCTGACCGCCTGGGCGTCGGTGACCTTGCCGTGTTCGTCCAGTCGCCTCACCCCGGCCAGGTAGAGAAGGGCGTAGAGCAACATGCACCCGTGGCCGGCCGACAGCACGAAGCGGTCGCGGTTCGGCCACGCCGGATCGTCCGGGTCGGTGTTCAGGAACCGGTTCCACAGGGTGTAGCCCACCGGGGCCATGGCCATGGGCGCCCCGGCGTGGCCAGACTGCGCCTTCTCCACCGCGTCGATGGTCAGGGTCCGGATGGTGTCGATGGCGAGCTGGTCGAGGGTCCGTTCGGTCGGCGCCGTCTGGGCGGGATGGGCCTTGTCGGCCAGCGGGGCATCGGCCTGCGCCGTCATGATCGATCTATCTCCACCTTACGGTCCAGCTTTCAAGGACGCCAATACGCCCGCCGCCCGGCCACGCGCAATCCGCGCGCCGCGGCTTTCGCGCACCCGCCAAGGGGCAACGGACGAGCCGGGCGGGCGGTTCCGATGTCTGGCCATCGCGTTAGTGTCTGGGCACACGCTTCACCCGTCGCCTCGCCGCAAGCGCGAGGAAAGCCGTGCGCACGGTGTCGAAAAGCTTGGGCGGCAAGTGACCATAGGCGACAGCCGAGGGGTCTCGCCCCGGAATCGACCGAAGATCGTAGCCCGGCCACAGGAAGTCATTGATTTCATCCAGGACAATCCAGGACGGCGAATCGTCGAGACGTAGATGCAGCCGCACCCGGAGCGGCAATTCGATCGCCAGGGCCGGATCGATCGGCGGCGCATGGGTGATCGGCAAGACGTAAACTCGCGTCCCACCGCCCACGATTTCCGCGGCCAGGACAACCGTGCATGGGCGATCCTTCCGGCCCTCCTCCATCCCTTCGACGGCTTCGCGCCGCCAGACATAGGAATAGCGGACGACCAGGCCCGGGACCGGCTTGGGCAGGAGCACCTAGTCGTCGAGAAGGGAGTTCAGAGGCGCGTGCTCCTCCGGCGCCCGCGCGCGGGCGATCATCGCCAACTCCGCGTCGGTGATCTCATCGATCGAGCGCGAGCGCGGCGCATAGCGCCTCAGACGCTCGAATTCGGCGGCCGAGACCAGGACCAGACGATCGCGCCCATTGCGCGTGATGGTGACAGGCTCGGTCAAGGCGCTGTCGCTCAAGGCGCCATACCGTTTCAGGAATTCGGCCGACGAAACGCGCATGATTGGTGTCTTCCGAATGATTCGAATGTTACGATTATGGGCATTGGCGCTATATTCGTCCAGACCGGCAGGCGTTGCCCCCGGTCCCCTAATGCGCCTCGTCCCAGTTGGCGGCGGCGCGCGCCTCGACCGCCAGGGGGACGGTGAAGGCGACGGCCGGTTCGGCGGCGTGTTCCATGACGGCGCGGGTCAGGGCGCAGACGGCGTCGGCCTCGGCCTCAGGGGCCTCGAAGACCAGCTCGTCGTGGACCTGCAGCAGCATGCGGGCCTCGAGGCCGGCGGCGGCCAGGGCGGCCGGCATGCGGATCATGGCCCGGCGCATGACGTCGGCCGCGGCCCCCTGGATGGGGGCGTTAATCGCCGCCCGCTCGGCGAACTGGCGCTCGGCCACCGACTTGGAGCGGATCATCGGGATGTTCACCCGCCGGCCGAAGACGGTGGTCACATATCCCTGCTCGCGCACCAGGGCGCGGGTGGCGTCCATATAGGCGCGGATGCCGGGGAAGCGCTCGAAATAGGTCTTGATGTAGGCCCCGGCCTCCTCCTGCGGAATGCCGAGCTGGTTGGAAAGGCCAAAGGCCGAGATGCCGTAGACGATGCCGAAGTTGATCGCCTTGGCGCGGCGGCGGGTCTCGGCCGGCATGCCCTCCACCGGCACGCCGAACATCTCGGAGGCGGTCATGGCGTGAATATCCAGGCCGTCGCGGAAGGCCCGCTTGAGCTGGGCGATGTCGCCGATGTGGGCGAGAAGGCGCAGTTCGATCTGGCTGTAGTCGGCGCTGACCAGCAGATGGCCGGGCTCGGCGATGAAGGCGGCGCGGATCTTGCGGCCTTCCTCGGTACGGATGGGGATGTTCTGCAGATTGGGGTCGGAGGAGGAGAGCCGGCCGGTGGTGGTGGAGGCCAGGGCGTAGGAGGTGTGGACGCGGCCCGTTCGCTCGCTCACCGCGGCGGCCAGGGCCTCGGTGTAGGTGCCCTTGAGCTTGGAAAGCTGGCGCCAGTCCAGGAGAACGCGGGGCAGGGCGTGGCCCTGGGCGGCGAGGTTTTCCAGCACCCCAGAGTCGGTGCTCCACACCCCCGTGGCGGTCTTGCGGCCGCCGGCCAAGCCCATCTCGGCGAACAGGACATCGCCGATCTGCTTGGGGCTGCCGAGGTTGAACGGCCGGCCGGCCAGGCCCTGGGCCTGGGCCTCGAAATCGGCCATGCGCAGGGAAAAATCGTGGCTGAGATGACGCAGGCGATCGGGATCAACCCGCACCCCGTGGCATTCCATCTGGGCCAGCACCGGCGGCATCGGCCGCTCCAGCGTCTCGTAAACGGTGAGCAGGCCCTCGCGGGCCGGGCGCGGGCGCAGGTGCTGGTAGAGGCGCAGGGTGACGTCGGCGTCCTCGGCGGCGTAGCAGGTGGCCGGGTCGAGCGGCACATGCTTGAAGCTCTTCTGCGCCTTGCCGGTCCCCGCCACCTGTTTGAATGAGATCGGCTCGTGTCCCAGCCACAGCTTGGACAGCTCGTCCATGCCGTGATTGTGCAAGCCGGCCTCCAGCACATAGGAGATCAGCATGGTGTCCTCGATCGGCGCCACGGCGATCCCATGGCGCGACAGGACGGCCAAGTCGTATTTGGCGTTCTGGGCGATCTTGAGCACGGCGGGGTCTTCGAGCAGCGGCTTCAGCCGGTCGATCACGGCTTGCAGCGGGATCTGATCCAGGGCGGCGGCGGCCTCCAGGGCCAGGCCGTCGGCCTCGCAATGGCCCACCGGAATGTAGCAGGCCTCGCCCGGCGCCACGGCCAGCGACACGCCGCACAGGCCCGCGTTGGCCGAGGAAAGGGCGTCGGTCTCGGTGTCGAACGCCACCGTCCCGATCTCACGCGCCCTGGCGATCCAGGCGTCCAAGGTGGCCAGATCGCGTACGCAGGCATAGGCGGCGGTGTCGATGGGCGCGTGGGCCGGCGCCGAGGGCGGAGGCGCCGGCGCGGCCTTGACGCCGGCCGCCTCGCCTACCCGGCGGGCCAGGGTGCGAAACTCCATGGCTTCCAGAAAGGCGGCGAGAGTGGCCGGCTCCGGCGCCTCGACGGCCAGTGTGTCCAGATCGGCGGGCAGCGGGGTGTCGCAATCGAGCGTCACGAGCTGGCGCGACAGGCGGATCTGGTCGGCGAAATCGATCAGGGTCTGACGGCGCTTGTCCTGCCTGATCTCGCCGGCGCGGGCCAGCAGCGTATCCAGATCGCCGTATTCGCCGATCAGGGCCGAGGCGGTCTTGATGCCGATGCCGGGGGCGCCGGGCACATTGTCCACCGAATCGCCGCACAGGGCCTGGACGTCCACCACCTTTTCCGGCGGCACGCCGAACTTCTCGATCACCTCGGCGCGCCCGATGCGGAGATTCTTCATGGTGTCGAGCATGGAGACCCGATCGCCCACCAGCTGCATCAGGTCCTTGTCGGAGGAGACGATCACCACCTCGCCGCCGGCGTCGCGCACGTGGCAGCAATAGGCGGCGATCAGGTCGTCGGCCTCGTAGCCGGGAAGCTCCAGGCACGGCACGCCGAAGGCCCGCGTCGCCTCGCGCACGAGGGGAAACTGCGGGATCAGGTCCTCCGGGGCCGGCGGGCGGTGGGCCTTGTAGGCGGGGTAGAGATCGTTGCGGAAGGTCTTCTCCGAATGGTCGAAGATCACCGCCAGATGGGTCGGCGCGTCCGGCGCCGCTTTCATGTCGACCAGGAGCTTCCACAGCATGTTGCAGAAACCCTGCACCGCCCCCACGGGCAGGCCGTCCGACTTGCGGGTCAGCGGCGGCAGGGCGTGATAGGCGCGGAAGATGAACCCCGATCCGTCCACCAGATAGAGCCGCGTGTTGGGCCCGTCCTGGGTCGGGGCGCGGGGGATGTCGTCCAAAGTCTTTGGGAGGGTGGCGGGGGCCTCGGCGAGGGTGTCGGTCATGCCGCCAAGATAGCCCTCCCTTCCCGCGAAGGGGAGGGAGGTTATTCAGCCATCAGCCGGAGCGGCGGTCCTCGCGGCGCTCTTGGATGAAACGGGGCTCTTTGCCCCGCCCCCTCCACCGGCGTTCGCCGGTCCCCCTCCCCCGCTTCGCGGGTGAGGATTTGGCCGCCGTGATCCTCCCCCGTCCCCTTACGGGGGAGGGGACCGCGAAGCGGTGGAGGGGGCGGGTGAGCCGCGACTCCATCAAAACCGATCCCGCCTTAATGCCCGCCCGGCCCTTCGTAGACGCCCGGCGCCAGCAACTCGTCCTCATGGCCGGACGCGCCGCCGGCCAGGACGAAGCGGCGGTCGCAATAGAGGCATTCGACGAAGTCGGCCTCGCCCATCTCCAGCCACACGCGCGGGTGGCCCAGCACCCCGCCGACGCCGTCGCAGGCGACGCGGCGCGAGCGCACCGTGACGGTTTCCGGCGGGGCCGGTTCGGCTGTGGTCACGGCGGCGGCCTTTTCCAACGGCGGGGGCGCGCCTAGGTATGAAGCCGCGCGCGTGGCGTCAATCGCGTCGGCCCCCGACAGGATATCATGTGACCCTCCCCGACCACGCCATCGAGGCCACGGGCCTCTTCAAGACCTATCCGGCCACCAAGACCACGGCGGCCATGGAGGCGCTCAAGGGAATCGATCTGGCCGTGCCGCGCGGGGCCATCTTCGGCCTCCTGGGCCCCAACGGGGCGGGCAAGTCGACCTTCATCAACATCCTCTCGGGCCTGACCAGGAAGACCGCCGGCCAGGTCTCGATCTGGGGCCGCGACATCGACGCCGAGCCGCGCGACGCCAGGGCCGCCATCGGGGTGGTGGGTCAGGAGATCGCCATGGACGTGTTCTTCACCCCCCGCGAATCCCTGGAAGTCCAGGCAGGCCTCTATGGCGTCCCCAAGGCCGAGCGGCGCACCGACCTGCTGCTGGGCGCCTTGGGGCTCACCGACAAGGCCGACGCCTATGTGCGCCAGCTTTCGGGGGGGATGAAACGGCGGCTGATGGTGGCCAAGGCCATGGTCCACAATCCGCCGGTGCTGATTCTCGACGAGCCCACCGCCGGGGTGGACGTGGAACTGCGCCGCCAGCTTTGGAGCTATGTCGTCTCCCTGAACGCCCTGGGCGTCACCGTGGTTCTCACCACCCATTATCTGGAGGAGGCCGAACAGCTCTGCGACACCATCGCCATCGTCGATCGCGGCCAGGTGGTGGCCTGCGAGCCCACGGCCCAGCTTTTGCGCCGCCTCGACAGCCGCACCGTGGTGGTGACTCCCGAGGCCCCCCTGGCCGCCGCGCCGCAGCTCGCGCCCTTCGAAGCGCGCCTGCGCCCCGGCGGCGACCTGGCGGTGACCTTCAAGACCCGCGAGGCCGGCGTCGAACAGGTCATCGCCGCCGTCCGCGCCGCCGGCGTCCCGATCAAGGACCTGCGCACCGAGGACCCTGACCTGGAAGACGTCTTCGTCTCCCTGACCTACGCCGCCGCGGCGGGAGAACGGTGAGGCGGGATTTGCGCCGCCCCCCCCGCATCGGTTAAACCCTCCGCCCGTTCCCGCACTCGTAGCTCAGCTGGATAGAGCGCCGCCCTCCGAAGGCGGAGGTCACAGGTTCGAATCCTGTCGAGTGCGCCACTCCGGCGATAAAGCGACGGGGCGATAGTTCCAAGACGCGAAAAACGGTTCGATTCGAACCGCTACACTCTGGGCTTGACGTAGATGATCTTCGGCCCTCGCCCGGCGATCAGAAGGCCGATCAAGAGGCCGACGGCCGTCGCCACGCCCACCGCCATATAGGGCTCATCCTCGATCGTTCGCGCGATGCCGCGCGTCGCGCCGGAGACGGCGGCATAGGCGTCGCTGGCCGTGGAAAGCGCCGCCTTCGCCTGGCCGGCCACCTGTTCCAGCGTTTCCTGCACCGACCCGGCGGTTTCCTGGACGCGCCCTTCCACCTGCCGCGCGCCGCCGCGGGCCCGCAACGAGGCGTCGCCGACCGCCTGGCCGGCGGCGCTCTCGAATTTGCCCAAAACGACTTTCGCCGCGCCTTCGGTCTTGTTCTCGTTCATGAGCCTTGCTCCTAACTCATCCTCGAACGCCGGAGGTTGGCGGCCGTTCCGTTCCGCTCCCTTTAGCGAGCGGCGGCCTTGGGGGTGGCCGATCCGGCAAGTACCGACAGGCTACCGAACAGGCCGTGCGCTTCGTTACGGACGCCGGCGGTGAAATAGACCTTGTCGGCGTCCCCGTCGGCGCCGCCACCGCCGGTGATCAGCCCCCAAAGGTCGCCAAGCTGGATGGGCTGGCCATCGGCGCCGAGCAGCTTGCCTTTGAAGGCGCCGGTCGCCGGATCGAAGGCGCTGATGATGCCGTTGCCGAAGTTCCCGACCAGCAGATCGCCGGCGAACGAACCGAAGCTGGCGGGAGCGATGTCGAGCCCCCAGGGCGAATTCAGCCGGCCGGCCGAGGCGATCCGGCGCTTGAACGTGCCGTCGAGGCTAAAGGCGTCGACATAGCCATGGCCGGGCCCCGCGACATCGTCGTGTTTGTCGGCGTCCTGCAGGGCGAAAGTGACATAGAGGGTGTCGCCCAGGTTCTGCACATTGAAGGGCGCGTATCCCGCCGGCACGGTCGGATCGGTGAAGGCCTTCACCAACTGGAACCTGGCGTTGTACATCTCCACGTCGCCGGCGTGGAAATTGGCGGCATAGAGGAAGTTGGCATGGTGGGTGTGGCCGATGGCCAAACCCTTGTAGACCGCGCCTTCGCTCGAGTTATCGACCGCCAGGATGGCGTTGACGCTATCGACCGCGGGCGACCAGCCGGCGATCGTGCCGTCCTCGGTCGCGAACAGGAAGATGGCGGCGGCGGTGCTGGCGTTCCTCCTGATCTGGAAGGCGTGGGTCGAGGCGTTGAACACCTGACCGGTGGGTGTGCCAGAGCCGCTGCCTCCGGCCGGCGGCGGAATGTTGACGGTCAGACTGTTCTTGCTTCCCGAGCCGTTGTAGAGAGTGACTACGCCGGCGTTGTTGTCCGACACCCAGAACGGGCCGGTCGGGGCGTAGGACATTCCCCAGGGATTGATCAGCGACGGATCGACGGTCACGGCGGGGACCGAGCCGTCGGACACCAGGTTCGTCACTTTGAACTGCTGCGCCGGCGCCGGCAGCGCGAACAGCCCCGCGGCCACGGCCGCGAACACTGGCGCCAGGCGCCTATTCGAGACGATCATGACATTTCCTCCTTGTTGCCCGTGACCTCCGTTTTTCGTCCAGCCTTGACGAGAGGCCGGCGCGATCAGATTCCTATCGGCCGCAAGTGGCAAGAGCCGGACGCGCGGAATGTTCGCCTCGCGCCGGGGCTTCCACCCCGCGCGCCCTTACCGCGCCATCGCGCGTATATCGCCCATGTTTCCTGATTTGTTGGCGACAGGTTTCCTATGCATGGATGAGCGTGTCGGCCGGGCCGGGCCTATCGCTAAGGCCCCGCTTCGGGCGGTAGGATCACACCGCGCTTTTACCGCACCGTCACCGCGACGGCGACCGAGGCGATGCCGTTGACGACCACCTGCAGCTGGCTCGCGCCGGTCTCGCACGGCTGCTCCCACGGCGGCGGCGTGGGAGCCGGCATGTCGAACTCAGTGTGATTCTGGGCGTGGTCGTGCGCCACCGCGAAGCAGACATGGCCGCTCGCCACATTGGCGATACGCACGATCGGATAGTTGGAGGCCATCTGCGCGTCGTCGCCGTAGGCGGCGCCGTTGGACACCCCCTCCAGGCGTTTTCCGCTCAGCAGATAATTGGCTTGGCCGCGCACCAGCTTGGCTTTCACGCTGGAGACGATCGGCGCCCACGATTTCCTTGGGCGTCCCTTGGGGGTGTAAACCTCCACGTCGCCGGGACGGCCGTCGCTCCACAGAATCTCACCGGTCGGCAGCACCAGCATCCGGCCCTCGAACGCCGCCACGTTCGGCGCGGTGGCCGGCTCGTTCACGCGAACGAGGCTGACGCCGTCGAACTCGAAGAAGTGGGAGGGCGAGCAGAACGCGCTGCTGCAGGCGTAGCCGGGGCTGGCCTGAATCAGCACGCCGCCGCCGGGCAGGATCGCCGCCGGCCCGTCGGTGACATCGTAGTTGGCGCCGGAAATGGCCGGGAAATCGGGCCCCGCCGTCCAGGCGCCGGCGGCGGAATAGATCGCGGTGTGCCCCACGCAACTGGCCATGCTGCACGAACTGGATCCGCTCTGAAAGACGCTCCCGTCGGGACGGCGAACGGCTGGCCCGATCTCGTGCGAGTTGGGATCGACCAGCACGCTGGGCGCGGTCGCGGTCGGCGCCCAGGCGCCGGTGGCCGGCGAATAGAGTTCGGCCGGCGTGTTCGCGCCGAGCGATCGGTTGGTGTCGAGGGTCAGGATGTCGCCGATAGCCAGTGGCGTCCAGCCTTCCTCGTCGTTGCCGTCGGCCTTGTTCGCTCCAGTGGATGTCCAGGTGACCGTGGTGGCGGGCCGTGGCGCGACCGTCCCGATCGCCTGCAGCGTGCCGCTGACGCTTTGCAGCATGTAATTTCCGTCGGGCAGCACCACGCTGGCCGCGTCGCCGATCTGCGCCCAGCGCGACGGCGGCGCCACCGATGTCCAGCTGTCGGCGACCGGATCGTAGAGCGCCCCGAGCTTGGTCCACACCGGCGAGCAGGATGCGCCGTTGTATTCGCCGCCGTTGACGATCAGCCGGCCATCGGCGAGCACCGAGGAGGCAAAATAGAGCGGCGTATAGCCGGGCGGCATCGGCGCCGTCTGGCGCCAGGCTCCCCCGACGTAGCCGCCGTTGGCGTCGGCGGTCAGCCGATACCAGTTCGGCGTGCAGGAATCGTGCATCAGGACCGTGCCGTCGGTCATCAGAAGCGCGGTGCCCGGCGAACCGCCGGGAAAGGCGGCGGCGAGGGGCGTCCAGGTTCCGGAAACCTTGGCCGGGGCGCCGGTATAGGGCGCCAGCATCGGCCCGACGTGGCCGCCGGAGCGCACGGGCCGCTCCGCCAGGGCGGCGGCCGGGAGAAGGCCCATGCAAATCACCAGAACCGCGCCCGCGACGGTTCCACGTTTCAAATTCATGTCATATTCCCCCAAGAAGTCCTTGGCCGGCCGCCGGCCCCGCCACCGCACAAATTAAAAGCCAGGGGCGCGAACCCCTGGCTTTCAAGGTTAGAGATCGGATCGGAAACTACGGCCCATCGTAGGTAAAGGCGACAAAATCGACGATCGAGCCTTTCCGGCCGATGCCGTAGCGCAGCGGGATCATCACCGTCTTGTCGACGCCCTTGGCGGTGTCGGTCTTGCCGACCGCCGCGTGCGCGTTGGTCCAGGTGAAGGCGACCGTCGAGAAGGTGAACATCTGACCGGGGCAGCCGCCATTGCCGAGAACGGCCTGTTCCTGGGTGGACGACCAGGTGCCGTTCGGGTCACCCGTGGGAAGGTTGAAAATGCCTGGGACGCCGATCTGAACGCAATTGGTCTGATCGATGAACGCCCAACCATCGACGACCACGGTCTGGTTCAGGTTGCCGGACGCGGAGTCGCTGACCGGGGCCTTGAAATCGGGACCGTTGCCGACAAACGGATAGACCTTGCCGTCGGGGTGGCCAGGTTTCATGGCGACCAGACTGGCCCGGTGCCCCGCTTGGGCGGCGCCGGCGGCGAGGAGGCCGGCGGTTACCGCTCCGACCACAAAAGCTTTTGTTTTCAACGTCATCGCAACAATTCCCTCCATTGGGGGTTAACCGGGATTTTCCCGGCCCGCCCCGACTGGCAAACTCTAGGGCCAAATTGCGGCGGCTGTAAAGTTCATTCGCGGCCCCGAATTCACGGTTCCGCGAGCGGCCTGTCGAGTTGGCGATCCGGGCGCGGTAAAGGATGTCTCATGACCGACCAACCCTTCGGCCCGACCTCGCACAGCTACATCTCCCAGCGCCTGCGCCTGCACTACGCGGACTGGGGAACCGCCGCCGCGCCGCCGCTCATCCTGCTACACGGCGGCCGCGATCATTGCCGCAACTGGGACTGGGTGGCGCGGCATCTCTGCCGCGATTTCCACGTAATCGCGCCCGACCTGCGCGGCCACGGCGACAGCGCCTTTTCGCCCAGCGGCGACTATTCCATGAGCGCCTTCGTCTACGACCTGGCCCAGCTCGTCCATCGGCAAGGACTGGCCCCGGTCGCCATCGTCGCCCATTCCCTGGGCGGCAACATCGCCCTGCGCTACGCCGGGATATTCCCCGAAAACGTGACCCGCCTGATCGCCATCGAGGGCCTGGGCCCTTCGCCGGCCATGCTGGCCAAACGGGCCGAGCGCACCGTTCCCGATCGCCTGCGGGCGTGGATCGAGGACGAGCGGGCCCTGGCCGGGCGCCTGCCGCGCCGCTACGCCACCATCGAGGAGGCGGTGGAGCGCATGCGGGGCGAAAACCGTCATCTCGCCCCCGAGCAGGCGCGCTATCTCACCGTCCACGGGGTTAGCCAGAACGAAGACGGAACCTTCAGCTGGAAGTTCGACAACTATGTCCGCGCCTTCTCGCCGGTCGATCTGACCGCCGCCGAGGTCGCCGCGCTGTGGGCCAACATCGCCTGCCCGACGCTGCTGGTTTATGGGCGGGAGAGTTGGGCTTCGAATCCCGAGAAAGACGGCCGGATCGCCCATTTCGCCCAAGCCGAGGTCGCGGTCTTCGAGGGCGCCGGCCACTGGGTCCACCACGACCGCCTGGAGGCGTTCCTGGCGCGGGCGCGGGCGTTTCTGATGGCGGAGCAAGTCGTGACTCGCGCCGGGCGCGATGACGGCTTAAGTTTGGGCCGGGACCAAAGCTGAAGGGGAGAGACACATGCGCGGTTCGCTTCTTGCCGCCCTGGCCATCGGGGCGATGTTTTTGGCCGGCGCCGCTTGCGCCGAGGTAATTCATTTCACGGCCAAGCTCGACGGCGCCTCCGAAACGCCGCCCAGGGTGACCAAGGGGACCGGAACCGCCGATGTCAGGCTCGACACGGTAACCAAGGTGCTGAGCTGGAAGGTGGAATATTCCGGCCTCACCGGCCCGGCGACCATGGCTCACTTCCATGGGCCGGCGGCGCCGGGGACGGCGGCCAAGGTCACCGTGCCACTCACCGGCGATCTGACCAGCCCGATCGCCGGTTCGGCGGCCATCGCCGACGGCCAAATCGGCGATCTGAGCGGCGGCCTGTGGTATCTCAACATTCACACCGCGAAATATCCGAGCGGGGAGATCCGCGGCCAGGTGCTGAAGGCGAAATAAACGCTCGGCCGTGGCGCGCGGTTCGATCCGGATAACCTCATCCGACTTGGCCCAAGGCGGTCGCGAATGTTTCGAAGAGAAAAACCGGCGCCCGCCGAGCAGGTGGCCCGCGAACTGGCGTTGAGGGTCATTGACCCCGAAACCTGCCGACGGGCGGCGGCGAGCCTGCCCGGCCGGCCGAGCCCCGATCCGGTGGGAAGCTGCGAGATGGCCTTCGCCGGGGCCGGAACGCTGAAACACGTCATCGCCGACACCCAGGCGCCGGATATCGCGGCGCGGATGAACGGCGTCGTGGACAAGGCGGTCGCCGACGCCTTCAGCGGCGCCCACACGCCCGAGACTGAGGATCATTATGGCCCCGAGAGCCTGGCGGGGGCCGCCGCCGCGGCCGTGGCGCGCTACCAGGCCGACGCCTTCTTTTCCAAGCGACTGGTCGAGACCATGGGCGCGCGCCTGGGGATGGCCGGGCCCCTTTCGATGACCGTCGCGCGGGTCTTCAGCGAAATCACCGAGGACTCCGCTCTGACCATCTCCAAGGTCAAGATCGCCTAGGATCTCAGCCCTATCGCCCCGCTCTCAGCAAGGCGACGGCGTGGACGAGCATGGCGATGACGCCGACCAGGGCGACCATCATCATGAATCGCCAGGGAACGAGGCGCGGCGCCGAAAGAGGCTTCACCGGTCGCGCGCCCAGCCAGCCGAACCACAGCGTGAGCGCCAGGGCGACGCCGGCGATGCTTAGGGTGACGGGGAAAGTCATGGCGGCCCCGACCCTAGAGCGCTTTTTCGCAAAAGTGGGAACGGGTTTTGCGGTCGCAATGCGCTCGAGTGTTTTTAAGGCGGAGCCTCTTCATCCCGATCGGGCTGATCGGGCCCGATCGGGGCAGCCTCTCCGACGGTCGCCCCGCCGGGTCACACATTTGGCCGCCGCGTTTACACGTCGGGCATCGACCGCTACGATTCGGCTTTTGCAGGGAGCCTTGAGTCGCATGACCCCTTCGCCGCGCCCGTTGGGCCAGGGGTTCGGCCGCGACACGCCGTTGGTCGAGGATCGCGAGAGCGTCCCCCATCGCCACGCCGCCTCCGGAGAACCGACGGCAGGTCGTCTGCACAATCGCGAAAGCCCTTCGCCCTCCGAGATGGCGGAGATGCTTCGCGAGGTTCAGGATTCGTTGGCGGCGCTGGACGGGCGGGTGGCCGCCCTGGAAGGCGCGCGGGGCGAGTCGTCCCTCGTGACGCGCCGGCTGGCCTTGAACGTCGCGGAACTGGGGGAGACGCTCGCCAAACGGGTGCGGTCGCTGGAAAGGGGCGACGCGGGACCGCCGTCACCCGCCGCCGCGCCGTTCAGCGCCGCCCCTGCTTCCCGCCTGGACCGGTCGCCGCGACGGCCGGGGAACGGTTTGGCGCGCATCGCGGGCGCCGCCGTCCTGTTTGGCGTCATTTTGATCGGGGTGTGGATGTTTGGGCGCTGGCGCGAAGGCGGCGTGTCGGCCGGTCCGCCCTTGGCCCCCGCCGCCGCGCCGGCCCCGGTGAGGGTTCCGCCCCCGGTCGCCACGGCCGCGGCCGCTCCACCGCCAGCGGTTCACCGGGCCACGCCGCCCGCGACCCATCGGCCGCGACACTACTTCTATCCGGCGCGCCATGTCGTCACGGCCCGCCCAACGCCGGCCGTACCGGTCGCCGATGGCCCCGCGCCCGCCGGCTACGGATCGTTCGCGCCCGCCGCCGCCGCCAACCCCCCGCCCGCGCCGCCAAGATAGAGTAGCCCGCCAGCGTCAATCGCCCCTGAGGGACGCCCAGCCCACGGCGTGAACCCGCTGGGCGCCCAGGACGGCCGCCAGCGGCCGGCGGGCGAGCAGGCGGGCGAACGCCGGATCGCGGATGTTGAGGCCGCCGGCATAGGCGCCGAAGGCGGGCAGGATCAGCCGCTCGCCATCGGTGACGAAGCAGCGGCGGCGCACGCTGGCGCTCTTCGTGCGAACCCTGGCGCAGGGGTGCAGATGGCCGGCGATCTCGGCGGATCGCGGTTCGCCGGCCGGTTCGTGGACGAGGGTGAAGGCCCCCAAGGTCAGATGGGCGACGACCTCGCCGGGCAGGCCGCGCGGGCCGGCGGCGTCGTGATTGCCCAGCACCCAGACCAGAGTGCGGCCGGCCGCCATCGCCCGCAGCCGGTCGAGGTCGTCGGCGGCCAGGCGCGCCTCGGCCTGCCGATCGTGAAAGGTGTCGCCGAGGAAAATCAGGATGCGCGGGGCGACGGCGGCCACCTCCGCCTCCAGGCGCCCGAGGGTGTCGCGGGTGTCGTAGGGCGGCAGCATCTGACCGCGCGCGGCGTAGGCCGAACCCTTCTCGAGATGCAGATCGGCGACGATCAGGGCGCTCCACGCCTCCAGCCATAGAGCCCCCGCGGGCCGGCAGAAGGCCTCGACGCCGGCCAGATCCAGTCGAAGGGCGCCGGTCGGATGGGCGGCGAAGCCGTAGCGGTAGGCGATGGCGGCGGCGGTCATGCGACGGCCTCGGCGATCAGGTCCTCGGCCGCCTCGGCCAGGATCATGTCGCCGGCCCCGCCGGGCGAGCGCTGGCGACCGATCTCCAGGATCACCGACACCGAAAACGGCGACAGGCGATCCAGGGCCGCGTGGCGGATGCGTCCTTTGACGCGGGCCAGCATTTGCGCCAGGCGACCAACGTCGATCAGGCCGCGGGCGGCATCCTCGCGGGCGCAGCGCAGCAAAAGGTGATCGCCCTGGTGGCGGCGCAGGACGTCGTAGATGAGATCGGTTGAGAAGGTCACCTGGCGGCCGGACTTGCGCTCGCCGCGGAAACGCCGCTCGATCAGGCCGGCGATGAGGGCGCAGCCCTTGAACGCCCCCTTCATCATCGAACTTTCCGCCAGCCACGACTCCAGATCGTCACCCAGCATGTCTTGGGCGAAGAGATCGGCGAAATCGAGGCCGGCCATGGGCTTCAACGACCACACCGCCAGGGCGTAGTCGTTGCACACGAAGCCGAGTGGGCCGACGCCCAGGCGCTCCAGGCGCCGGGTGAGCAGCATGGCGAGGGTGGTGTGCGCCAGGCGCCCTTCGAAGGGATAGCAGACCAGGAACTGGCGGTGGCCGCGCGGGAAGGTTTCCAGCAGCATTTCGCCCGCCGCCGGAATGGCCGAGCGGTCGCGCTGCAATTCCAGCCATTCGCGGACGTCGGGGGGAAGGACCTGCCAGCGATGGGTATCGCTCATCATCGAGCGCACCTTGGCGGCCAGGAAGGTGGAGAGGGCGAATTTCGAGCCGCCCCAGGACGGCATCTTGGCGTCCTCGCCGGGGGCTGGAGTGACCAGCACGTCCAGGCCCGTCACCCCCATCAACCGCCAGACGCGGCCGGCGAACACGAAGGTGTCGCCCACCTCCAGTACTTCCAGATAGCCCTCCTCGACCTCGCCGATCTTGCGGCCAGGCGCGGCGCGGCGGCCCGACGCGAGGCGAACCGAGAGCATGGCCGGCGAGACGATGGCCCCGATGTTGAGCCGGTGGCGCAGGGCCATCTCGGCGTTGCGCACCCGCCACAACCCGTCCCGCCCCTTCACGATGCGCGCGAAACGGTCGTAGGCGCGCAGGGCGTAGCCGCCGGTGGCGACGAAATCGACCACCGCCGCGAAATCCTCGTAAGGCAGCGCGCGATAGAGGCCGGCGCCGCGCACCTCTTCGTAAAGAGCCGCCAAGTCGAACGGTTCGGAGCAGGCGCAGCCCATGACGTGTTGGGCCAGGACGTCCAGGGCGCCGGCGTGTTCGGGTTCGAAATCCAGGGCCGATTCGGCGATCGCCTCGCGGGCGGCCTGGCATTCAAGCATCTCGAAGCGGTTGGCCGGCACGAAGAGGGCGCGGCTGGGCTCGTCCAGCCGATGGTTGGCGCGGCCGATGCGCTGGACCATGCGCGACGCGCCCTTGGGCGAGGCGAGCTGGATGACCAGATCGACATCCCCCCAATCGACCCCGAGATCCAGGGTCGAGGTGCAGACCACCGCCCGCAGTTCGCCGCGCGCCATCGCCGCCTCCACCCTGCGCCGCTGCTCGGCGGCCAGCGATCCGTGATGCAGGGCGATGGGCAGGGCGTCCTCATTGAGCCGCCACAACTCCTGAAAGGCGAATTCGGCCTGGAAGCGGGTGTTGACGAAGACGAGGGCGGTGCGGGCGCCGCGGATGGCGTCATAGACTTCCGGCATGGCGTGGCGGGCGGTATGACCGAACCACGGCACCTGCCCTTCCGAGAGCAGCACGTCGACGACGGGCGCCGCGCCGGCCGCCCCACGCACCAGATCGACCTCATCGGCGCCGCCCCCCTTCGCGCTTTTGGGGCTGAGCCAACGGCGGATGACATCCGGATCGTCCACCGTCGCCGACAGGCCGACGCGGCGACACGACGGGGCGAACGTGTTCAGCCGCGCCAGATCCAGGGCCAGCAGGTCGCCGCGCTTGGAGGGCCAGATGGCGTGAATCTCATCGACGATGACGCATTCGAGGTCTTCGAAATATCGCCGCGCCCCCTCCCAGGCGCAGAACAGGGCCAGTTGTTCGGGGGTAGTGAGAAGGATGTCCGGCGGCCTGACCCGCTGACGCTGGCGCCGCGCCACGCCGGTGTCGCCGGTGCGTGACTCGGCCTTCACCGCTAGCCCCATCTGAGCGATGGGGGTCAGCAGGTTTCGCTCCACGTCCACCGCCAAGGCCTTAAGGGGCGAGATGTAGAGGGTGTGGACGCCGGACGGCGCGTTCGGGGGCGTGTTTCGCGCCGGTCGCCCCGATAGTTCGATCAGGGTGGGCAGGAAGCCGGCCAGGGTCTTGCCGCCGCCGGTGGGGGCGATGAGCAGGGCGTGGCGACCCTCGCGCGCCTTTTCGATCATGGCCAGTTGGTGGTCGCGGGGCGTCCAGCCGCGCCTTGAGAACCAGGCGGCGAATCGGGGGGGCAGAAGAGTGAGGGCGCCGGCGCCGTCCATGCGCCGCCCTATAGCATGTTCGCGTTCCGTTTCATCCATCCTGGCCGCGCGAGGAGGCCTGGGCCGGAACACCCGATTGCCCCCGCCCCACGGCCCCGGTTACTACGGCCCATGCGATCGCGATCCATCGGTCTCGAAACCCGCGCCGAGGAGCCCGTTCGGGTCATGCTGCTCCTGGGGTCGTTGAGCGGCGGCGGGGCCGAGCGGGTCGCGGTCAATCTGATGAACCGCTGCGACCCCTCGAAGGTCGATCTGACCCTGGGGCTTCTAAAGCGCACCGGGCCCTATCTCGCCGAGATCGATGCGCGCCGCGTCGCGGCCCCGGCCGGAGCGCGCACGGGGTTTTTCGGCGCCGTGCTCGCGCCCTTCGACATCGCGCGCACGGTCCGCGACCTGCGCCCCCAGGTGCTGATGAGCTTTGGCATGGGGATCAACGTGCTCGCGTGGCTGGCCTTGCGGGGGCTTGGAGGGCGCCGGCCGCTGTGGATATGCCGCGAGGACAGCAACACCGACGCCGAGATCGCCAATCTGACCGACAATAGCCTCGGCCGCGCGGCGGCGGGCTGGGCGGTCCGGCGCGCCTATCGGTCCGCCGACGGCCTGCTGGCGGTTTCGCGGGACCTGGCGGCGGCGCTCGCGCGCCGGCTTGCCGTTCCGCCGGGGCGGGTGACGGTGATCTACAACCCCATCGACCTGGCGGCGATCTCCCGGTCGGCGAGCGAAGCCCTGGCCGACGCCCCGGCGCGGCCGTTCGTCGTCGCCGCCGGGCGACTGACCCACCAGAAGGGCCACGACCTGCTCATCGACGCCTTCGCCGTCAGCGGCGCGGCGCGCGGGATGGACCTCGTCATCCTTGGCGAAGGGCCCCTGGAGAGCGCCCTGCGCGCCCGCGCCGCGTCGGCGGGCGTCGGCGAGCGCGTGCGGTTCGCCGGTTTTCAGGCCAATCCCTGGGCTTGGTTCGCCCGCGCGCGCCTGTTCGTGCTGCCATCGCGATGGGAGGGATTTGGCAATGTCGTCGCCGAGGCCATGGCTTGTGGCGTCCCGACCCTGGTCACCGACTGCGACTTCGGCCCGCGCGAACAGGCGATCCACGGCCACAGTGGCTGGGTGGTTCGCGCCGGCGACGCCGGCGCCCTCGCTCGCGGCCTGGAGGTGTTGCTGAGCGACCCCGACCTTGCCGGCCGCCTGGCCGCCGGCGGCCGGGCGCGCGCCGCCGACTTCGACGCCGGCGCGATCGCCGCGACCTACACCGACTTCTTTCTTCGGCGGGCCGGCGTTGCGGCGGATGTCGCGGCGACCTCGCCGCGCGGGGCGGCGCGAGAGCGCCGACGATCGGGCGCGAGCGCCGCCTTGGCGTCTGGCCGCCCCGAGATATAAGCGGTGGATCAGGCTTTTCGGGGGAGCGAGAAATGGCCGGCGAACCTGAATCCCTGGACAGTGACGAAGGGTTGGAGCGGCGACGCCACCGCCATTGGTTCGATCGCCTGATCATGCTGTCGGATGGCGTGTTCGCCATCGCCATGACTCTGCTGGCCTTCGATCTGCGCGGGCCGACGCCGTGGGATGGGCGGCTGGACAGCCTGTGGGCGAACCTCGCCCCGCAACTCGACGCCTACGCCCTGAGCGTGGTGGCGATCGGCGTTTACTGGCTGGCCCATCGGCGGTTCATGGCCATGGTCCTCACCGTGGACGCGCCGGTGACCGTTCTCACCCTCGTCATGCTGGCCCTGGTGGCGCTGCTGCCGGCCGCGACCCGCCTCACCCACGCGCTGCCGTCCTCGGCCACCATGCTGGTCTACGGCGTCCTCATCGTCGCCATCGGCGCCGCCATCGCCGCCATCTGGGGCTACGCCGCCCTGGTCGCCGACCTGGTGTCAAGCGAGGTCGCCAGGCCGGTGCGGTGGTTCTTCCTCTTCCTGATGCTGTTCACCCCGCCTTTCTTCCTGCTGCTGGTGACCCTGCTCCCCCGCCCCCGCACGGGGGAGATTCCGCTGAGCCTGGCCGCCCTGTTTCTCATCGGCTGGCCGATGCGCGCGTGGATCGTGCGCCGCCTGTCACCCGCGGGTGGTTCGTGAAAGCCCGGTGCGGCGCGACGGGACTTTGCCCGCCGCCTCGACCCGGATAAGGAATAATCCCCTCCGGCCCGGGGATTTTCCGAGGCGGGCCCCGGAACAAGGCGCGCCATGCATCCCAATACTCCATGGTTGACGGCGGGGCTTGTCGCTTCGGCCCTGCTGCTCGCGGCGTGCAACAAAACCGCGAAAACGCCGCCGGGATCGCCGGCCCCCGCCACGAGCCCAGCGGCCAAGCCCACGACGCCACGGGACGACCGGCGCTCGAGTCGCGCGGCGCGGAGGCCGGCTCGGATGGCCTACAAGTTGGGCCGCCGGGCCTTCTAGTTCGAGACCCATCGGCCGTGGCCGGATGACGACGGCGGAGCGGACGGGCCGGTGGCTAGTTTGCTCTGACAAAGCCTGCGGCGATCACCCTCCGCCCTCCCCGCGACCTAAAGAAATCACCCGGGCGCCGCGTCGATCACCATGAAATGCGTGTCGCTGCGGCTGTCAGGTGACGCCGGAAGGTCGGTGGTGACGAGGACGGTTCCCGGTCTGATCCTCCGCCGGATGGCGTCCATTACCGCGGGCGAGCCGTCGATGCGCTGGAGAACCGTTGTGTTTGGGGCGACGGCGCCGTTGGGGTCGGCATGAAAGCCCATGCCCTCCCACGTGGAACCCGACGCATCGCCGCCCCGCCAGACGAACACGTTGGAGCCGAGCGGCTCGGCCGGATCCTCGATAACCGCGTCGCCTGTCGCGACGATGTTCCCGTTCTCCAGCACATAGATCCGGCGGTCGGCGCGCGAGACTAGGATCGAGGTCACGGCGTGGGGGCTTGAGGGTCCGGGGGCCCGCCGGCCGAGCTTGGCCTTGATCTCCTCCTCGGCCGTGGTCCCCAGGATGGGCCCCGGATCGCGCACTGAAGCGGGATCGGTGTGGTCGCCGGCGATGATGACCGGCGTTCCGACTTGCGTCACGCCGAAGACATCCGCCGCGAATGCGAGAGGCAAATGAACGCAGCCATGAGAGGCGGGATAGCCGGGCAGGTCGCCGGCATGGAGCGCAACGCCTTGCCAGGTGAGCCGCTCCGTGTCGGGCATATCTTCACCGTAGATGTTCGATGTGTGGACCTTGGCTTTCTGCAAGATCGTGAATACGCCCTTGGGCGTTTCATGCCCGGGCTTGCCGGTCGAACAGGTCGATACGCCGATCAGGATGCCGTTGCGGTAAACAAAGACCAGTTGGTTCGGGATCGAGACGATGATGGCGATGGGGCCGTCGGGCGACAGGGAGGGGCGCCAGATGAATTGGCCGGGCTGAAGCCTCGCGGTTTGCTTGCGGGCGCCGTCGGCGCTTTTGGCGCGCGCGGCGAGTGTGAGGAACGGCTGAGCGATGATGAGGCCGGCGCCTATGGACCAAAGCTGGACGACTGACCGACGGCTTTGCCCTCCGGTGACCTGCTTCGCCATCATCGAACCCCCGCCGAACCCCTCGTTGGACGATCCACCGACGGCCTGAAAAGTCAATGGCGGGCGACGCCATGGATCGCCTTGATGGCCTCGGCGATGTGATCGCTGTCGATGCGCGCGCCATCCCGTTCGTGCGCGGCGATCCGTTGCTCGTTCCGCCGCGCGGCCGAACCCCGACACAGCCTGTCGATGGCGCCGTCACCGAAATAAGTCCGCGCTTAACACCACCTGCCGGGGGGCGTAGAATACCATTGCGTCCGTCAAAGGTTTCGCGCCGGCGAGGCTGAGCGCGGGCGGCGGGGAAGAGCATGGGGAGCGATCGGGGCAGGGCGCGGGGCGTGGCGGCGCTGGGGGCGGGCGCCCTGGGCGCGGCCGTGCTAGGCGGGGCGCTGCTGACGGGGGGCTGCGCCCACGTGCTGACCGCGCCGCCAGGGCCGAGTTGCGCGCCGTTCATGACCGCCTATACGCCGCCGCCCTTCCCGCGCGCGCCGGCCGAGGCCCGGCGCGCCACCGCCCTGGACGAGGTTCTGGACCGCAAGGCCGCGCGCCGGGCGGCGGCGATGGCGGCGCCTGCCAGCGCTTCACCGAGCTCTTCGCCGGCGCCCGCGCCTCTGACGCTGGACGTGCTCGTGCTCTCGGGCGGGGGATCGTACGGCGCCTATGGGGCGGGCTTTCTCACCGGGCTCTACGGCGCTGGCGGGAGCACGCCTCCCGACGCCGCCACGGCCCTGAAGGACTACGACTTCATCTCCGGGGTGAGCACCGGGGCGATCATGACGACCTATGTCTGGGCCGCGGCCGTGGAGGCCCGCGCCGGCGTCGATCCCGCCGCCAACCGGGGGCTGAAGGACCTCACCACTCTCTACGACGTGAGCGACAAGGATCTCTTCCGGGCGCAGAGCCCAGTCCTCGCCTTGCTCTTCTCCAACGGCGTTTATGACCCAAAGGGGCTCCTGGAAAGCCGGGTGCGCGACGCGGTGAGGGCTTACGCGCCGCTGCTGCGAACCGACACGACGACCGACCGGGTGGAAGTGGGCGCCGTGAACGCCACCAATGGCCGGTTCTACAGCTTCGACCTCAAGGGCCTGGCGGACGCTCCGGGGCCGGAGGGGCTCGCCTGCTATTCCGAGGCGATCCTGGCCTCGGCGGCGATCCCGCTCGCCTTCCCGCCCCGCTTCATCGACGGCTATCCCTACTACGACGGGGGCGTGCGGTTCCTGGCCTATTTCGACGACATGCTGCGCGCTCTGCGCCGGCGGCCCGATCGGCGCGACATCATGCTGAACGTCACCCTCATCGTGAACGGAAGCCAGTCGGCCAACGAGGCCGGCGACGACGCCGCCGCGGCGCAGGCCTGCGACAGCGCCAGCCTGGCCGATACGTCCAGGGCCTGCCCCCCCATCGCCAACACCCTGATCGGCTCTCTGAGCGGCGGCGGCGGCAAGGGGCTCATCCCCCGGACCGTCGAGGACATCATGGTCCAGCAACTCAAGGTGGACGCCGTCTCGCGTATCTATGAGGACTGGAAGACCAGCGGCTACGCCGGCAATTTCCGCTACACCTTCATCCCCAACAGCGAACTCGCCGCCCCGCCCCCCGGCGCCGGCCTGAGCGGCGCGTGTCAGGCCCCGAAAGGCTCCACGGCCCAGTTCGACCCTGCCTTCATGAAGTGCCTCTTCGCCATTGGCCGCTCCAATGGCGCCAGCGGAACGTGGGTGCGGCAGGAGTTCCAGTCCCGCGAGCAGGCGAGGGCGAACGCGGCGGCTCCGTGAGCGGGAGGGGCGGCGGGCCAGTAGAGGCTATCGGGATGCTGTTAATTTGCCCAGGCGGCGTGGCGGTGAGAGAGTCCGCGCAACCCCCTGTTTCGTGCCGTCCAGCCCGATCCAAAATATCCTTTGAATCAACGACTTCCCTCGCCGCCGCTGTCTTGACGCGTCCAGCCGGGTCCGATACACCCTAACAAATTGTTAGGGTAAATTTTAGGGCGCGATCATGGCGAGAGGGACGAACAAGCTCACGGCGGCGGGTGTGCGGGCGATCAAGACGCCTGGCCTGCATTCCGATGGCGGGGGTCTTTATCTGGTAGTGGACAAGGCCGGGGCGAAGCGATGGAGCTTCCTGTTTCGATGGGGGGGCAAGCGGCGCGAGCTCGGCTTGGGCGGCTTCATCGCCGTTCCCCTCGCCACCGCCCGCCAGAGGGCCAAGGAGGCCCGCGAGGCGGTGGCCGGCGGGTTAGACCCTATCGAGGCCCGAAGGGCCGCGCGGGCCGTCCCTACGTTCGGCGAGGTGGCCGATGAACTTCTGGCCACCGTGGCCAGCGGCTTTCGCAACGAGAAGCATATTGCCGGCTGGAAAATGACCCTGGCGGCTCACGCCGCGCCGCTGCGGGCCATGCGGGTTGACGCCATCGACACCGCCGACGTGGTGGCGACGCTCAAACCCCTGGCGGATCGCCCCGAAACCGCCTCGCGCCTTCGCGGCCGGATCGAGCGGGTTCTCGACGCCGCCAAGGCCAAGGGCTTCCGCGCCGGCGACAACCCGGCCCGCTGGAAAGGCCACCTCGATCACCTGCTACCCAAGCGCCAGAAACTGACGCGGGGCCACCATGCGGCCATGCCGTTCGCAGAACTGCCCGCCTTCATGGTCCGGCTTCAAGAGCGCGAGGCAATGGCGGCCGTGGCGCTGCAATTCGCGATCCTGACGGCGGCGCGATCCCGCGAGGTCCTTGGCGCGCGGTGGTCTGAGATCGATCTCGCGGCCAAGGTCTGGACGGTTCCGGCGGGGCGGATGAAGGCCGGCCGGGAGCATCGCGTCCCCTTGTGCGAGCGCGCCCTCACCATCCTCGAAAAAGCCCAAGAATCCAGCAGGGGGGCCTATGTGTTCCCCGGCCCCGGCAAGGACCGCTCGCTATCGACCAACGCCCTGAGGGCGCTTCTCTTGCGCCTTGGCGTTGACGTGACGACGCACGGGTTCCGGTCCTCATTCAGGGACTGGGCTGGCGAGGCCTCGACCTTTCCGCGCGAGCTTGCCGAGGCGGCCCTGGCGCACACCATCGGCGACGCCACGGAACGGGCCTATCGGCGCGGCGACGCCTTAGATAAGCGCCGCAGACTCATGGACGCCTGGGCCGGTTTCTGCCATCCGCGTCAGGGGGCCACCGTGGTCGCCATGCGGCGGGGGCGTTGAGGCGGGCGAGGTCGTCCGGTTCCCCGAGGCGGCAAGCGGTGGTCCGCTTTCCGGCGATAGGCCAACGGCAGAGGTCGACCCATCTCAGGCATTCGGAATGTCCGCTTGTCGGCCTTCAACCCCTTGGCGTCAGGCCACCAGATCAGGCTCGAGGGCACTGACATAGAAAACTCTGGGCATTTTGCCCCACGAGCGGTTCCCAGATCATTGTACTTACTGCGCAATTTTTGACTGATCGCCGCGATTTTCGGCCAAAAGTAGGCGATACTCATTTGACTTGACGGTGCGCCTCTTGGCCTCGGGAGAGGAGTTGCCATTAGGCTGACAGCACCATCACAATCGTTTCGAGTCAGAGTCTAGGGGAGATGCGCCAGACCGGAGAGGAGCGCACGTTGGACTGACAGCACCGTTTCGACTGATCCGCTGGACCGCGCGCGGCGTATACCGGTCCATGACGGAACGAGCGATAGCCAGAACGTTGACGGCGGGGGTGTTTGCGCTGATGGCGAACGCCTGCGCGGCGGCCCAGGCGCCGCAGCCGGCCAAGCCGGTTGATTCCGGTCGGTTTTATACCGGGGTCTGGGCCGAGATCGGACGCCGGCCCATGTCGCTGACCGACGGCTGCGTCGCCGGGGCGACCCGTTACACGCCTGCCGGCCCCGGCCCCGGCCGCGTCGATGTCCGAGACACCTGCCACAAAGGCGCGCCCTCCGGTCGCGAGGAGGCGATCGGTGGCCCGGGACGGATCATCGACCCGGGAACCAACGCCAAGCTGCGCGTGAGCTATCGGCTGTTCGGCGTCTTGCCGGTTGCTCGAGAGTACTGGGTCCTCGACCACGCCGACGATTACAGCTGGTTCATCTCCGCCGATCCCGGGTTTAAGAATCTGTGGATCTACACCCGCGACCCCAAAGTCGACCCGGCCACCGTGAAGGCCCTCGTCAATCGAGCCCGCACGCTCGGCTACGACGTCGCAAAGCTTGAATTTCCCGTGCAGCCCTGAACGCGGCACCTGCCGCAGTAGGAGTACACCGTGTTGAAGACCGTCTGGAATTCAATCATGGACCCCGAGCGAAACGGCCTGATGCGATTGCCGAAGATAGTCAGGTTCCAGCTTATGATCGTCCTTTCCGTAGTCTGGTCGGCCATCTTCTGCGTCAGCGCCAGCATTCTCGTCTGGTTTCCCGGCTACGTTCTGGCCCACGTCGCGCTCTTGCTGGTCGGCATCTTCGGCACCAGTTGGCTATTCCGCAGCGCCCAGGCCAAGGCGGCCGGCAATCCGCCCTCCGAAGGCTGATCCTTTACAGATCAAGAGGGGGGCCGCCCGCGTGCTGCGACCAGAAATATTCGTCCAAATAGCTCTTGTTCTCGGCGTCGCCGCGGCTGGTTATGCATTCCTGGTCAGGCCGCAGCTGGCGCGCATGGCCCGGCAGCGCCGGTTCCTCGCCGGCCTCAAGCCGGGGGACCGCGTTGTGGCGGCGGGCGGCATGATCGGCGTGATCGTTTCTTGCGATCGTGGCCGGACGGTGGAAGTGGAGTTCTCGGAAGGGGTGAGGATGCAGGTGTTGCGCACCGCTATCGACGGGTCCTTCGAGGCGTGATCGCACCCGAGCCGACCATCGAAGGCCAGGAGAGCGTCTGGTCCTATCCTCGGCCGCCCGTCGCCGAACCATGCCATCGGCGCCTCTGCATTCGACACTGCGGCGTGACCATCGCCGACAGTCGTCGGATTGTTCGTACGCTTGAGACCAGTCATCCGCCGAGCTACTATTTCCCGATTTCCGACGTTGCGGCGGGAGTCCTGCGACCGGCCTCGCAGGGATCGTTCTGCGAATGGAAGGGGGAAGCCGCCTATTTCGACGTTGTTGTCGGCGGCGCGACGCTCGGGGAAGCCGCCTGGACCTATCCTGACCCCGGCCGCGATTTCGAAAGCCTGCGCGGCCACGTGGCCTTCTACGCCGGGCTCTTCGACGACTGCTTTGTCGATGGCGAGCGGGTAACGCCGCAGCCAGGCGGATTTTACGGCGGATGGATCACCTCCCACGTCGCCGGCCCTTTCAAAGGCGTCCCGGGAAGCCGGTTCTGGTGAGCGTCCGCCGTCTGTCTCCCTGCCTCGGACCCGTGTAAATGTCAGGGTGGTAAACCACAAACCGGCGCATCTCAGCTCGGCCGTACGGTGGGACGGTGCTGGACAGCCTCAACGCCGGACCGGGGGCGGGATGAGCCGCGAGGGCTCGACCTGTAAGTGGCTGCGAGACAGCCGGCATGCCGACGACGCCTTGGGCCGGGACTGCGGGCCACGGCGCAAATGATCGGGTGCCTCCGACGCGCGACGGACGAAGTCGAGTCATCCGCGCCGGACGGCGACCCGCATATCTGGCATCTAACTGCGGCATGGCCGGCCACAGCCGGGAATTGAACTACAGCCGGGCCGGCCGCTTTGACAAGCTGTAACAGACCTCCAGATACCGCCCCATGAAGTTGGGCTGACAACACCCGTCCGGCGGGTGTTCGCGCGGTGAGCCGGGTTCAAGGCTGCCGGCTCTCGACGAGCGTTGAGGCGAGATAGCCGGCCGTCGCGCCGGCAGCGGTGACGAAGCTTCCCCAGGCGGGGTCGAGGACGGTGATGTGAGTGGCCCAGACGGCAAGGGTCGCCTAGTTGGTGAGGTCATAGGTGGCATAGGCGAAGAAGCCGAAGAGGGCGCCCATGGTCGTCGCCACGCGCCAGCGACGGGCGCGCTTAGCCGGGGCCACGGCGAAGACCGTCAGGCCGGCGAGGTAGCCGAGATAGAAGAGGACGGCGGGAACGGGCCGCACGCCATCGATGAGGACCGAATTTAGCGCCGGCCGGTAGAGCGTAGCGTTGGTCGCGGCAATCCACGCCGCGTCCAGTACCGCGAACACCAGGCCCGCGCCCACATAGGCGGCGAGATAGCGGACCATCAGAGGGCGCCGTCCGCCGTTGCCTTCAGCCGTTGGTGGCGGACGATCCCGACCTCCCCGCCATGGTCTCCGAAAGGCGCGCCGTGGCCAGGCGCGTGGCGTTGCCGGGGTCGACCACGCCGTCCTTGTCGCCGGCAAGCAACGGGATGGGGGCGTTGCTTCCGTCGACGTGATTGATCAGTTGGCTGTCCGGGCGCTCATCGGGCGGTCCGAAAATGATCTTCAGGGTCTCGTCGCGCAGAGGCAAAAAATCGTACGCACCCGCCAGGTTGATGACGCCGGCCACGTCGCGGCGCGGATCGAGGCCGACCTCCCCGAGCCAACGCAGGTCCAGAGCCAGCATCGCCACATTGTAGGCGCCCGCCGAATGGCCGATGAGGAAGAGCCTGGCCGGATCGGCGTCCCGCTCGCGGGAATGCTGCTTCACAAAGCGTACGGCCAGGGCGTTGTCGCGCAGGAAGTCGGGATAGCGCAGCGGCGGATACAGGCGGTAGTCGTGGATCACTGTGAGGACGCCACGCGAGGCGAGCGTGGCGCCGACGAACCGGTAGAATCCCCGGGCGCCGGATTGCCAACTGCCGCCGTAGATCAACACCGCGACCGGCGTATCGGGTCCCAACCGCCGTGACAGATAGACGTCCAGCATGCCGCGAGCGCCCGGCGCATAGGCCAGGTCGTGCTGGACGACGATCCCGCTGGGGGCCGCGAGGCTAAGCAGCGCCGCCGAAAGCGAGCCAACCAGGCTCATCAGATCCTGACGAGCGGCTGAAAGAGCCGCCCCACCCAGTCGCGGGCGACCAGGGACGCATCGACCGCGACCAAGCAGACGCACTCGCCCTCGATGGTCACTTGTGGACGGTGATCGACGGTCTCGTCGCTGTCGGCGAAGTCGCCGGGACCGAAGGTTTCACCTCGATCGGTGAAGGCGCCCTTCAGTACACAGACCATTTCGCTGCCCCGGTGGGTGTGGCGCGGCATGGTCATACCCGCCCCGACGCGCAACAGATAACTGCGCGGCCCGAACGGCCCGCCGAGCACCGGCGCCACCCACACGCCCGGCGCCGCCCAGCGGCGGCGACGGCGGACGGCGTCGACCACATCTTCGGGGATCTCGATCCAGCCCGGCGGTGGCGCGGTCGGGGCCGGTGATACAGGCGGCGGTCGTTCGATCTGGGCCAGTGCCCGCTCCAGGGCGTCCGGGGCCATCGGCGCCGGAGGCAGCGACGCCAGAAGCGCGCCCCCGACCGCTTCGGCCAAGGCGACCTGGCCACGGCACGCCTCGCAGGCGCGCAGGTGGGTCGAGATTACCAGCGCCCTGTCGGCTCGAAGGGCGCCGGCCGCGTAGCCGATCAGGAGTTCGTACGAAGGATGATGAAGAACGCTCACGCGGCCTCTCCCAGACTAGCGCGCAAACGCCCCATGGCGAGGCGCAGGCGCGATTTGACGGTGCCCAAGGGAAGGCCCAACTCGGCGGCGATTTCGGAGTGGGGCTTGTCCGAAAAGAACGCCAGGCGCACCACCCGCGCCTGATCGGCCGGCAGGTCTTCGAGGGCGCGGCCGATCCGAGCCTCATCCTGCAAGCCGGCCAGGATCGCGTCGGGCGCGACGGGATCGATCGCGGTGTCGGACGGGTCGCCAATCTTGGTTGGCCGCTTCTCGCGGCGCA
>JBBRQW010000014.1:0-44332 GCA_038225765.1 Caulobacterales bacterium
CCGCGCTGAGCTGATGGAATGCGCCGACTATTTCGTCAATCTGTGGAACGAGCGGGTCAACGCCGAGCCGAAGAGCGACCTGATCTCGATGATGGCCCACGCCGACGCCACCCGGAACATGGAGCCCATGGAGTATCTGGGCAACCTGATCCTGCTCATCGTCGGCGGCAACGACACCACCCGCAATTCGATCACCGGCGGCCTGCTGGCGCTGAACGAGCACCCGGACCAGTACCAGAAACTGCGGGACAATCCCGATCTCATCGTCTCCATGGTGCCCGAGATCATCCGCTGGCAGACGCCGCTGGCCCACATGCGCCGCATCGCCCTGGCCGACTACGAACTGGGCGGCAAGACGATCCGCAAGGGCGACAAGGTGGTCATGTGGTATGTCTCGGGCAACCGCGACGAGGCGGCGATCGACAACCCCAACGCCTTCATCATCGACCGCCCGCGCCCACGCCAGCACCTGTCGTTCGGCTTCGGCATCCACCGCTGCGTCGGCAACCGCCTGGCCGAGATGCAGCTACGCATCGTATGGGAGGAAATCCTCAAGCGCTGGGAGCGCATCGAGGTGGTCGGCGAGCCCAAGCGGGTGCTGTCCAGCTTCGTCAAGGGCTACGAGAAGATGCCGGTGCGGATCGCGGCGTAGGCGCCGCGGGAACCGTGGCCGGGGGCGCCTTGTTCGCACCACTGGTCGTTTGATTTCACGCCACGGCGGCGCTCGCGAATATTGACCCGATGAGAGGCGATCGCATCAAACCGGCCTCAGCCGCCCGCGCGGCGGCGGCGGCAACTCGATCCCGATCGTATCGCCCGGCCGCACCTCGCCGCTCGCCAGCACGATCCCCATCACCCCGGCCTTGCGGATCGGTCGGCCGGCGCCGTCGCGCCCGAGGGTGGCGGCCATCAGGCCCGCTTGCAGCTCGTCCAGTTGAAAGCACGGCGTGCGCAGGCCGGTGACCTCCACCACCGCCTCCGCCCCGATCCGCAGCCACGCCCCGGTCGGCAGGCCCAGAAGATCGAGGCCTCGGGTGGTGATGTTCTCGCCCATCTGGCCGGGCCGTATGGCGAATCCGGCGGGCGCCAGTTCGTCGTGCAGCTCGGCGTGGATCAGATGCACCTGCCGCAGGTTGGGGGCCATCCGATGCAGCGCCAGCCGCGACAGGTGCTGAACCGTGACCCCGGCGTGGGCGTCGCCCTCCACGCCCAGGCCGGCCACCAGTTGGATCGCCTCGGCGTTGGGCTTTCCCAGGCCATGCGCGGCGTTGCGGCTGACCGCGATCACCGAGCCAAGTTGTGGAGCGCGCCGATCCATGGCCCGCCCTCTTCCCATGGCCGCCGATCGGCGTCAAAGTCGGCGAAATCCCGAGGAGACCCTTTCATGCCCTTCCGCGACAACTACGTCATCGACCCCAAGGGCCCGACCTGGTCGGTGCCGCAGAACTTCGACGCCCGGTTCAACTGGGATTACGACGACGGCCGCGCCGCCATGATGGGGCTCTATCGCAAGGGCGTGGAGATGCAGTGGAACGCCGAGACGCGGATCGACTGGTCGCAGGAACTCGACGAGGACAATCCCCAGCAGCTTCCCGAGGCCATGCTGCCCATCTCCGGCATGGCCCAGTACGAGGCCATGTCGCGCAAGGAAAAGGCCAATGTCCGCAAGCACTTCCAGGCCTGGAACCTGTCCCAGTTCATGCAGGGCGAGCAGGGCGCCCTGATCTGCGCCGCCAAGATCGTCACCCAGGTGCCGGATACGGATTCCAAGTTTTACGCCTCGACCCAGGTGATCGACGAAGCGCGCCACGTGGAGGCCTACAACCGTCTGCTCTCCAAATTCGGCGTCGCCTATCCGATCACCGCGCCACTCCAGGAGCTCATCGACCAGGTGCTGCGCGACAGCCGCTGGGACATGACCTATCTGGGCATGCAGGTGGTGATCGAGGGCCTGGCCCTGGCCGCCTTCCAGCAGATGCGCGACAACGCCCAGAACCCCCTGGCCGCCGCCGTCAACGCCTATGTGATGCAGGACGAATCCCGCCACGTCGCCTTCGGCCGCCTCGCCCTGCGCGACTATTATCCGCAGCTCACCCAGGCCGAACGGGACGAACGGGAGGAGTTCCTGCTGGAGGCCTGCTATCTGATGCGCGACCGCTTCGACGCGGTGGAGGTGTGGCGCACCCTGGGCCTCGACGTGGAGGCCTGCGCCGCCCACATGTACGATTCCGGCTACATGCAGAACTTCCGCTCGGCCCTGTTCACCCGCATCGTGCCCATCGTCAGGGACGTCGGCCTGTGGGGCCAGACGGTGCGCGACGGCTACACCGAGATGGGCATCATCGGCCTGGCCGATGTCGATGTGCAGGCGCTCCAGGAGTCCGACGAGGAGATCGCGATCCAGTTTGACGCGAGGCGCGACTATGTGGCCAGCGTGGCGGCGCGGGCGGCGGCGCTGGAGCCGGCTTAGGGGGGTCCCGACTTCCACGGATTTCTCAGTTCCGGGCCAGGACCACTTTCAGTCCGGCGACCGCGACCTTTCGCCAGTTGCGGTCGGTGGTGATCACCGGAAGCCCCGAGGCGATTCCCAGGGCCATGCAGGACCGGTCGCCCAGGCCCGCGCCGAAGTGTTTCGTCGCCTCGTGGAGGGCGGCCGCCGCGTAGGCGTCGGTGGACTCGTGGGCGCGAACCTCCAGACGGAGTTCGCCGATCATCTCGCGGGCCGCGCCGATCGGAACCCCGCGCACCAGCAGGGCCTTGACGACCTCCTGAAGATTGACCGCCGAAATGAGGGCGTCGCCGGCGTGGGCGGTCACGAATTCCGCCCCCGGCTCGCCTCGCAAGACCGCGATCACGGCGGAGGCGTCGAGAACGACGCCCGCCACGGCTAGGGGCCTTCGTCCTTGGCGCGGTCGCGGGCGCTCTCGCGCCGCCGCTCACTCAGAAAGGCGTCGCTGGACCGATCCGCGGTGGCGTTTTCGCGGTAAAGCGCCTGAGCGCGAGCGACGCCGCGCCGCGCTGAGGTCAATTTGACTTCATCGCCCTCGAGAGAGAGCACCACGACGGAGGGGCCGCTCACCCCCAGCGCCTCGCGCACCGCCCGAGGCAACACCATCCGCCCATTGGGCGCCACGCGCACGTCGATCAATCGATTCATCGGCGATGATTGTCCTGCCAAGGTGGCTCAACGAGCAATGTGGCACATTGCCACGAATGCCACAAATATCGCGATGGACAGTCTGGCTCCGATCATTCAGTTTTGGCGCCTAACTGGCAGCCGACACCGCCGCGACACCTATTGGCTTCACGCGAATGGACGTATTCGAACCAGCCGAATGCAGTCGGGTCATGGGCCTCATCCCGGGTAAAAATACGAGTCCGGAATTGGCGGTTAGGCGCATTCTACACCGCCTCGGCTTTCGGTTTAGGATTCATCGGCGCGAATTGCCAGGCTGCCCTGACGTCGTGCTGCCCGGTCATCGAATCGCGCTTTTCGTGCACGGCTGCTTTTGGCACGATCACCAAGGGTGTCGATTCGCCACGAAACCGAAAACAAACGAGGCGTTTTGGTTGGACAAGTTTGCTCGCACCCGAGCGCGCGACGCAGCAGCAATCCAGGCGCTCAAGAGCCAGGGTTGGCGACCGCTGACGATATGGGAATGTGAATTGCGCGACCTTGGCAAACTGATCGAGAAGCTGGACGCCCTGCGAGCTTGACGGCGACGCGCGGTACAGGTCACTCAAGGGTTGTGGTTAAGGCGCTCGATCTGTTCTGTGGGGCCGGTGGCTCAAACGATGGCGCCCGGTCCGCCGGTGTGGAGGTTGTAGGCGGGATAGATTTGGACCCCGTAGCAATCGCCACCTGGGAAGATAACTTTCCAGACGGGGTTGGGTGGTGCGGAAGACTTGAAGACCTTGCGCAAGGGGTCATCGGCGCCTTGTTCAGCGATATTGACCTCCTTCTAGCCTCGCCTGAATGCACAAACCACACCCCGGCGAAGGGAAGCGCACTCCGTTCCGAAGCCAGCAGGGACACTGCGATGCTGGTGGTCAGGTATGCGGAGAGACTGAGACCTCGCTGGCTGGTTCTTGAAAACGTGATTCAGATGCGGCCATGGCCGCGCTTCATGCGACGCGCTCAAAAGGAGGTGTCGTACAGCGGCTCGGGGTCGTGATGAGACAATTCGCGCTAACCTATGACGTGCAGGAAATGACGGAGAAGCAAATTCTTCGGCTTCTCCCCCCCGAGTTCGAGCGCTGGAAGCCAATATCTTCTGTGTTGCCGCACCCGTCCCACAGAGTCTCCGCGGGCGTGGAAGTGACGGCGCCGGCCGCCTAACACTTGTAATACATGTCGAACTCCACCGGGTGCGGGTGGAGCTGGAGGCGCATCACCTCTTCCATCTTCAACTCGATGTAGGCGTCGATGAAGTCGTCGTCCATGACCGCGCCCTTCTTCAGAAAGGCGCGGTCCTTGTCGAGGGCGTCCAGGGCTTCGCGCAGGGAGCCGCAAACCTCGGGGACCTTCTTCTGTTCGCGCGGCGGCAGGTCGTAGAGATTCTTGTCCAGCGGCTGGCCCGGATGGAGGCGGTTTTCGATGCCGTCCAGCCCGGCCATCAACAGGGCGACGAAGGTCAGATAGGGATTGCCCATGGGATCGGGAAAGCGGACCTCGATGCGCTTGCCCTTGGGGCTCTCCACGTGCGGGATGCGGATGGAGGCGGAGCGGTTGCGGGCCGAATAGGCCAGCTTCACCGGCGCCTCGTAGCCGGGCACCAGGCGCTTATAGGAATTGGTGGTGGAGTTGGAAAAGGCGTTGATCGCCTTGGCGTGCTTGATGACGCCGCCGATGTAATGCAGGCAGGTCTCGGAAAGGCCGGCGTATTTGTCGCCGGCGAACAGGGGCTTGCCCTTGTTCCAGATCGACTGGTGGACGTGCATGCCCGAGCCGTTGTCGCCGAACATCGGCTTGGCCATGAAGGTCGCCGTCTTGCCGTAGGCCGCCGCGACGTTGTGGATGACGTATTTGTAGAGTTGCAGGCGGTCTGCCATGGTCAGCAGGTCGGAGAACTTCAGGCCGAGCTCATGCTGGCCGGGCGCCACTTCGTGGTGGTGCTTTTCCGGTTGCATCCCCAGTTCTTTCATCACCGACAGCATCTCGCCGCGCAGATCCTGGGCCGAGTCGATGGGGCCGACCGGAAAGTAGCCGCCCTTGGGGCCGGGCCGGTGGCCCATGTTCCCCTCGGCATAGGCGCGGCCGGTGTTGGCCGGCAGTTCGATGGAATCGAAGGCGTAGCCGGTGTCGTGGGCGGCGGTGGACCAGCGCACGTCGTCGAAGACGAAGAACTCCGCCTCCGGGCCGAAATAGACCGTGTCGCCGACGCCCGACGCCTTGACGTGGATCAGGCCCCGGCGGGCGATGGAGCGGGGATCGCGATTGTAGGGCTCGTTGGTGTCGGGGTTCAACACGTCGCAGAACAGGGTCATCGTCGTCTGTTGGTAGAACGGGTCGATGGCGGCGCTGGAGAGGTCCGGCCGCAGCTTCATGTCGGATTCGTTGATCGCCTTCCAGCCGGCGATGGACGAGCCGTCAAACATGGTCCCGTCGGTGAGAAAGTCCTCATCGACGAGATCGATATCGAAAGTCAGATGTTGCATCTGACCGCGCATGTCGGTGAAGCGCAGATCGACGTATTCGACCTCCTTCTCCTTGATCTGGGCCAGGATGTCCTTGAAGGTGGTCATGTCGTTGCGGTCCCGTGTCTTTTAAGGTTTCAAGCGGCGCGGCGGCTAGATGGCGCTGGCCCCGGTTTCGCCGGTGCGGATGCGCACCGCCTCGAGAATGTCGGAGATGAATATCTTGCCGTCGCCGATGCGGCCGGTGCGGGCGGCGGCCTGGATGGCCTCGACCGCTCCGGCGAGCTGGTCGTCGCCCACCACCACCTCGATCTTGATCTTGGGCAGGAAATCGACGACGTATTCCGCCCCGCGATAGAGTTCGGTCTGACCCTTCTGACGCCCGAACCCCTTGGCCTCCAGGACGGTCATCCCCTGAAGCCCCAGTTCCTGCAGCGCCTCCTTCACTTCATCGAGCTTGAACGGCTTGATGACCGCTTCGATCTTTTTCATGCGGGCGGCGACTCGATTGGAGAGGGGCTGAGAATAGGGCCAAAGCACGGCGCGCGCACGGGCGCAACCGTCGACTCCATCGGCCCGCTTTCAAGCGACGCGACGCCGGTCGCCCGGCCAAAGATCCGGGTCCCGGGCGGCCGCGGAAGCGCTGGAAAGGAAGGCCTTGTGAACACCGACACCGCCCTTAGGATCAGGGCGCGGCGCTTTGGAACCCTCAGCCATGCTTGATTCGACCCCGGTGCTGATTGGCGCGGGACAATTCACCTACCGTGGCCCCCCCGGCGAGGCGCCGGCGCCGCTCGCGCTGATCGACATGGCGGTGCGGGCGGCGGCGAAGGACGCCGGTCTGGCGCCGGCGGCGCTGGCGAACCTCGACGCCATCGGGGTGGTGGGATTCACCATCGACGCCGAGGGGGCGCTGTCGCGCCTGCCAGTCCCGCGCCTCGCCAACCCGCCGGCCAGTGTCGCCAAGGCCTTGGCCGCCCATCCCCGCTGGTCGGTCTACACTCATATGGGCGGTAACAGCCCACAACACCTCGTCAACGTCATCTGCGAGCGGATCGCCGCCGGCGAATCCGATTTCGCCCTGGCTGTCGGGGCGGAGTTTCTGGGCTCTCTCATGCGCCGCCTGGCGCGGGGCCTGCCGTTCGACGGCTACGGGGACGAGGAGAGCCTGCCGCCGGAACGCCTCGGCGATTCGCGCGGTGGAACGACGCCCCGCGAGGCGGCGCATGGCCTCGCCCTGCCGGTCAACACCTATCCGCTGTTCGAAAACGCCCTGCGCGCCCGCGACCGGCGCGGCCTGGCTGACCACCAACGGCGCCTGGGCGAGCTGTTCGCCCCGTTCACCCGCGTGGCGGCGGCCAACCCCCATGCCTGGTTTCCCACCGCCCGCACGCCCGAGGAACTGGTGGAGGTCACCGCCGAAAACCGCATGATCGGCTATCCCTACGCCAAATATCTCAACGCCATCATGCAGGTGGACCAGTCGGCCGGCGTGCTGATCGCCAGCGCCAAAGCGGCGCGCGAACTGGGTGTGCCGGAGGACCGGTGGGTTTATCTTCACGGCTGCGCCGACGCCGCCGACCTGTGGTTTCCGCTGGAGCGCCAGAACTACCACTCCAGTCCGGCCATGCGGCTGACGGGCGCGCGGGCTCTGGAGATGGCTGGGATCGCCCTGGCCGACCTCGACTTCATCGACCTCTATTCCTGTTTTCCCTCGGCCGTTGAGATCGGGGCCGAGGAGCTGGGGCTGGCCTTGGACGATCCGCGCGGTTTGACGGTGACCGGCGGCCTGCCCTATTTCGGCGGGCCCGGAAACAACTACGCCATGCACTCCCTCGCCACGATGATGCAGCGGCTGCGCTCCCGGCCCGGGAGCTGGGGACTGACCACGGCCAACGGCTGGTATCTCACCAAGCAGTCGGTGGGCGTCTATTCCACCGCCGCGCCGATGGCCCCGTTCGACCGCCAGGATCCCGCGGTCATTCAGCGCCGGATCGACGCCCTGGACCATCCGGCGATCGTCGATCGCCCTGAGGGTCCGGCGCGCATCGAGACCTACACCGTCGTCCACGCCCGCGAAGGCTATCGGATGGGCATCGTCGTCGGCCGCGACGGCGAAGATCGACGGTTTGTCGCCAATACGCCCGCCGACGAGGCGACCCTGCGGGCCATGGAGGCGAGCGAACAGATCGGCCGAACCGGCCATGTTGGCCCCGCGCCGGACGGCGAGCGCACCCTGTTCGTTCCGGGCTGAAGCGATGACGCGGCTCTACCTCATCCGCCACGGCCGGCCGGCCTCCATCTGGGGCGGCGATGACGACGATCCTGGGCTGGACGAAATCGGCTGGGGCCAAGCCCGCGCCGCCGCCGGGCGCCTGCTCGCCCTGCCGCCGGACGAGCGCCCGAGGGAAGTGGCGAGTTCTCCGCTGCGCCGTTGCCGCGAGACGGCGCGTCCGCTCGCCGAGGCCCTCGGCGTGACGGTCCAGATCGAGGCGGCGGTGGGGGAGATTCCGACGCCGACCGCCTTGGCGACGGCGGATCGACCGGCCTGGCTGCGCGCGGCGTTGGCCGGCCGCTGGGACGAAATTTCCGGCGATTTGGACTACGATCTTTGGCGACGCGAGGTAATGGCCGCCGTGGCGGCGCGTCCGCGATGCGCGGTGTTCAGCCATTTCGTGGCCATCAACGCGGTGCTCTCGCTGCTGGCGGGCGACGATCGCGTGATCGGTTTCCGGCCCGATCACACCTCGATCACCACGCTGGATTTCGGCGGCGACGGTGTCGCGGTCGTCGAAAGCGGGCGCGAAGCGGCGACGGGGGTGTTGTGAGCGCGGCGCCGACCCTCAACGGTCGTGAGATCTTGACCGTCGCCCAGATGACCGCCGCCGACAAGGCGGCGGTGAGCGGCGGCGCCTCGGCTCTCGAACTGATGGAGCGGGCCGGGGCCGCGGTGGCCGACGCCGTGACGGCGCGCTTCGCGCCGCGCCGCGTCGTGGTGTTGGCCGGGCCGGGAAACAACGGCGGAGACGGCTATGTGGCGGCTCGCCTGCTGCGGGATCGGGGCTGGGAGGTGCGCGTCGAGGCCCTCGCGCCACCCAAGGCGCCCGACGCCCGCGCCGCCGCCGAGCGATGGGCGGGCGAGGTGGCGACTCTCGGCGATCGCATCGCCAAAGGTGACCTCATCATCGACGCTCTGTTCGGCGCGGGGCTCGACCGGCCCTTGAGCGCGGCCCTGGCGCGTCTGGCGCGCGCCGTGGAGCGGTCCGGCGAGAGCGTGGTGGCCATCGATACGCCCAGCGGCCTGGCCGGCGACACCGGCCGGCCGCTCGGCAACACGAGCTTCAAGGCCGCCCTGACCGTCACCTTCCATCGGCGAAAGATCGCTCACGTTCTCCAACCGGGACGGGCGTTGTGCGGCGAGGTGGTGGTCGCCGACATCGGCCTTGGCGAAACCGCCGCCACCCTGTTCGAGAATACGCCCGATCTGTGGCTCGGCCGATATCCGTGGCCGGGCGTGGCCGCCTACAAATACACCCGCGGTCGCCTGATCGTGGTCAGCGGCGAGGCCTGGAGCACCGGCGCGGCGCGGCTGGCGGCGCGGGCGGCGCTGCGCGTGGGGGCTGGCCTGGTGACGCTCCTTTCGCCGCCCGACGCGCTGATGGTCAACGCCGCTCACCTCGAGGCGGTGATGCTGCGCCCCTTCGAGACGGAGCTGGAGCTGGAAACGGCGGCGTCCGACGTCGAAGCGGCGGTGATCGGCCCCGCCGCCGGGGTGACCGAGGCGACCCTGTCCAATGTTCTGGCCCTGGCCCGCACCGGCGCCGCGCTGGTCATTGACGCCGATGCGTTGAGCGTCTTTCGCGATGAGCCCGATGAGTTGTTCCAGATCCTCGACCGCGACGATGTGCTCACCCCTCACGCCGGAGAGTTCGAGCGGGTGTTCCCCGGCGTTCTGACCAGCGCGCCGGAGAGGATCAGCGCGGCGCGTCAGGCGGCGGCGCGGGCGCAGGCAGTGATTCTGCTCAAGGGTCCCGACACCGTGATCGCCGCGGCGGATGGACGCGCCGCCGTCAATCTGAACGGCGCCCCGTGGCTGGCCACCGCCGGGTCGGGCGACGTCCTGGCCGGCCTGATCGGCGGCCTCATCGCTCAGGGCATGGAAAGTTTCGAGGCGGCCTGCGCCGGCGCCTGGATTCACGCCGCCTGCGCCGACGCCTTCGGGGTCGGATTGATCAGCGAGGACTTGCCCGGAATCGTGCCAAGGGTGTTGAAGCAGCTGTGGGCGCGAGTCGCCTGATCGCGGCTTTCGCACACGGGACTACATGATGACCAACGCCCTCAAGACCCTGCTAGCGGCCGTCCTCGCCGTGACGACGATCGCTTTCGCCACGCCGACCCTGGCCACGACCTATCACCGCCATCGTCATCATCATGCCGCCGCGTCGGTGCGTCACCGGGACTTGCACCACCATGGCGGTCGAGCCTCCCATCGCCGCTCGACCGCTCGATCAGGGCGCCGCCATCATCACATCCACATGGCGAAGTCGCGCGCGAGGCCGATCCACCGCGATCGCCATCGCCACCACCCGTATCGCGAGCCGGTGGTCGTGACCCACCGCGGTCGCCATCGCCATCACCCTCACCGCGAGGCGGTGGTGGTGATCCACCGCGATCACCATCGCCATCACCCTCACCGCGAGGCGGTGGTGGTGATCCACCGCGATCGCCATCGCCGCCGCGCTCCGCCCGTTACGGCGGTCGTGACCGCGCGCCCGCGCCGACACGCGACCCTTTGCCAACAGGTCCTCATCCATCGTCAGTGGACGCAGCGCTGCCGGTGACGAGGCGCGCGGCGCGATCGCTGCCCTTCCCGGTTGAAATCCGGCGCGCCGGAGCCGGCCCATGTGCGGCATAGCCGGGGCCATCCGCCCGGCCGCCGAGGCCATCGAGCCCGGCGTCGCCCGCGCCATGCTGGCGGCGATCGCCCATCGCGGCCCGGACGACGAGGGGATGTGGCGCGAGGGCGGCGCGTGGCTGGGCCACCGCAGGCTGTCGATCGTCGATCTCTCGACGGCCGGTCGCCAGCCGATGGTCTCGGCCTGCGGTCGCTACGTCCTCACGCTGAACGGCGAGATCTACAACCATCCCGCCCTGCGTCAGGACGTGGAGGCGGCCGGGGCCACGCCATGGCGCGGACGATCGGACACCGAGGTGCTGCTCGAGGCCATCGCCCGCTTTGGCGTTGACGGCGCCCTGCGAAGGGCGCGGGGCATGTTCGCCTTCGCCGTCTGGGACCGCCGGCGCCGCAGCCTTCACCTCGCCCGCGACCCGTTCGGCGAGAAACCGCTCTACTACGCCGTCGATGGTGGCGCGCTGACCTTCGCCTCGGAGCTCACCGCCCTGGAATGCGTCCCAGGCCTGGTCGGCGCGCTCTCCGCCAACGCCTTGTCGCTGTTCTTTCGCCATGGCTACATCCCGGCCCCGCTGACCGTCTATCAGCGCGTCCGCAAACTTCCCCCTGGCTGCGTTCTCACCTGGCGAGAGGGGGCGGAGGCGGAGGCGGCCCCGTATTGGCGCCTCGGCGAGGTCGTCGAATCGGGTCAAGCGAACCGCCTTATCGATCCAGACGCCGCCGTGGGCGAGCTCGATCGGCTGTTGCGCGCGGCGATCGAGCCCCAGATGCTCGCCGACGTGCCTCTGGGCGCGTTTCTGTCCGGTGGCGTCGATTCTTCGCTGGTCGTCGCCATCATGCAGTCGGTGGCCCCCCGGCCCGTCAAGACCTTCACCATGGGCTTCGAATCCGCCGAGTTCGACGAGGCCGGGTTCGCTCTGGCGGTGGCGCGACACCTCAAGACCGATCACACCCAGCAAACCGTCACCGCCGCCGACGCGCGGGCCGTCGTGCCTACCCTGGGGGCGATGTTCGACGAGCCGTTCGCCGACGCCTCGCAGATTCCGACCTTCCTCATCAGCCGGATGGCCCGGCGCCATGTCACCGTGGCCCTGACCGGGGACGGCGGCGACGAGATGTTCGGCGGCTATGTGCGCTATCCCGGCGTGCCCAGGCTGTGGAAGGCGATCGCCCGCCTGCCTTTTCGGCGAACCGCCGCCGCGGCCCTGGCGGCCGTGCCCATGGGGCTGGCGCAAGGCGCTCTGGGGTTTCTCGGGCCGTTGGGGCGACAGTACACTTCGCGCGGCCGGCTAGGCCCGAGCCTGCGCCGCGCCGCCGGTTGGCTGGCGGCGGCCGACATGGACCAACTTTACGAACTCACCATGACCGCCTGGCCCGATCCGGACGCCCTGCTCGTGTCGCCGCCGACGGCGGATTGCTCCTGGCGCCCGCGGCGGCCCGTGTTCGACAACGCCCTGGAGGCGATGATGTGGCGCGACACCATCGACTATCTGCCCGGCGACATCCTGTGCAAGGTGGACCGCGCCTCCATGGCCAACGGCCTGGAGACGCGCCTGCCGCTGCTCGATCCGCGGATCGCCGCCTTTGCCTGGCGCGCGCCGCCCTCGATGAAACTGGCCGGCGGGGAGACCAAATGGCTGCTCCGCCGGGTTCTGGAGCGATATCTGCCGAAGGAATTGATCGAACGGCCGAAAATGGGTTTTTCCGTTCCTCTGCATGACTGGCTCACCGGGCCTCTGCGCGATTGGGCCGGAGACCTGCTCAATCCGGATTTGGTCGCCCGTCAGGGCGTGTTGAACACCAAACCCATCACCAAGGTCTGGCGGCGCTATCTGGCCGGCGATTCCTCGCTCGATCACCAGGTGTGGGCGCTGCTGATGTTCCAGTCCTGGCAGGCGGCGCGCGGGCGGTGAGTCCGCGCCACCGGGGCCGGGCGGCTCAAGCCCCAGTCATTCCCGCCTTGCCAAAGGCGAAAAGGTGACGTGCATCGACCGTTGGGCTAGATTGACGGGGATGGCGATTCATCGGTGTGCGCGCGGATCGTCGGCCGGCGCGCCCAACGGCAACCGGCGCAAGGAAACCAACATGCGTGACGATCGTTTGGCCGCGGCCTCCGCCGCGCTGTTGCTCGGTCTTGGCGTCGCCCTGTCGGCGGCCCCCCTGGCCGCCCAGGCGCAAATCGGCATCGGCGTCGATGTCGGCTTTCCGCCGCCTCCGTTGCCGATTTACGAGCAGCCGCCCATTCCCGACGATGGTTACATCTGGGCCCCGGGCTACTGGGCCTTCGATGAGGGAATCGACGACTATTATTGGGTGCCCGGCACATGGGTGCTCCCGCCCCGCATCGGCTTGCTGTGGACGCCTGGCTATTGGGGGTGGAATGGCGGGCGCTATGTATTCAATCAGGGTTATTGGGGCCAGGATGTCGGATATTACGGCGGCATCGATTATGGCTATGGGTATGGGGGAGAGGGTTTTGAGGGCGGGCGCTGGCAGGGCAATCGATTCTACTACAATAGCGCCGTCAACAACATCGCCAATCGGCGCATAACCACGGTCTACCGCAAGATCGTGGTCCGCCAAACCGTCACCAAAGTCAGCTTCAACGGCCCCGGCGGGGTGGTCGTTCGACCGACCCCTCGACAGTTGGCGGTGGCCCGCGAAGCCCGTGTCGCACCAACTCCGGTGCAGTTGCGGCACCGCCAGATCGCGCGCGGCGACCCCGGTCTGCGAGCGAGCATCAACCACGGCAAACCGGCGGTCGCCGCGACCGAGCGGCCGACGGTGTTCAAGGGGCCCGGCGTGGTGACCGCGGCCAGGCCGGTGAAACCCTATGAACGACCGGCAGGCGCTCCGCCCGTCAGACCCGCGGCGACCGCCCGTCCGGCCCCCGAGCCGCGTCCGGATAGGGTTCGCCCCACATCCGATCAGCGCCCCGAGAGGGTTGGCCCGACGCCCGATCAGCGTCCCGACAGAGTCCGCCCGTCGCCCGATCAGCGCCCGGAGAGGGTTCGCCCGACGCCCGATCAACGTCCGGACAGAGTCCGCCCGACGCCCGAGCGCCCGGCGGCGATGACCCGACCGACCTCCGGCCAGCGTCCGGCGACGGCCCGTCCCGCGCCCCAACGCCCCGCGCCCGAAGCCAAGCCTCAGCCCAAACCGCGGGACAAACGGGCGGAGGAAAAGCCCACGCCCAACTAAGATTCAAGGGGGCCGCCCAGCCGGAAGAACCTGGCGGGCGGCGCTGGACAACTGTCTCACTATCCAAGGCGCTGGGGTGTCCCAAGGGGCTTGGATGCCGCGCCGCGATGGTTTCGCGGCTTGACGGCTAGAACCGGCCGGAACGGGGGAACCGGCGGCGGCGCGACCCGTTGTTTTCCCGCGGGGCGTTGAGAGGATGGAGTGGTGAATCCGATCCCGCCCGAGCGCCCAGGCGCGGCGGGCGACAATCCAGGAACAGCGTCGAGTGTTCGCCATCGGCGCAACGCCGCCTTGCATCGCCAGACCCCGTCGATGCGGCTATACGAGCGAGACCTCGCCAAGGCCCGGCGGTGGGCGCGCGGGGGGTTGCGCAGCGCTGCTCGGTGGCCGCGCCGACCCTAGGCTTTGACGATTTTGTGGCCGTAGCGCTCGGAAAATCGGGCGGTGGCGTTACGGGTGTCGATGACCACGGGAATCGTCTCGAGCATCAATTCATAGTCCACGCCGTGATGATCGGTGACGATAATCGCGCAATCGAAGGTGGCCAGAATCTCTTTCGTCCAGGCCGTGGACGTCATGGGGCCCAGGCCGTCGGCACGGGCGTGTTCGGTGGTCGCGACATGGGGGTCGTGATAGGAAATCTTGGCCCCGCGGCGGACCAGGATCTGCATGATCGGCAGGGCGGGGCTCTCCCGCAAATCGTCGATGTTGCGCTTATAGGCGACGCCGACGATGAGAATTCTGGAACTCGACAGCGGTTTCTGCATCAAATGATCGAGGGCCTCGGCGGTGGCCTCCACCACCGAGCGCGGCAGGGCGGCGCTGATGTCGCCGGCGAGGTCGATCATCCGGGTCGATAACCCGAAGGCGCGCGCCTTCCACGTCAGATAGAAGGGGTCGATGGGGATGCAGTGGCCGCCGATGCCGGGTCCCGGATAGAAGGGCATGAAGCCGAACGGCTTGGTCCGCGCCGCGTCGATCACCTCCCAGATGTCGATGCCCATGCCGCCGAACACCGATTTCAGCTCGTTGACCAGGCCGATATTGATCAGTCGGAAAATGTTCTCCATCAGTTTCACCGCCTCGGCGGTGCGCAGATCCGATACCGGCACGGTCTTGGTGAAACTGCCGTAGAGGGCGAGGGCCATGGCCCGCTCGGGGAGCGTGTCGGCCCCGACGACCTTGGGTATGGTCTCGGTGGAATAGTCGAGGTTGCCGGGGTCCTCGCGTTCGGGCGAGTAGGCCAGGGCGAAGTCGATTCCGGCCTTGAGGCCCGTGGCCTTCTCCAGGATCGGCTTGATGACCTCCTCGGTGGTGCCGGGGTAGGTCGTCGATTCCAGGACGATGAGCTGGCCAGGGCGCAACACCTTGGCGATCATCTCGCTGGTTTTGACCACGAAGCTAAGATCGGGTTCGCGGTGGGCGTTGATCGGGGTCGGCACACAGATCAGCAGGGCGTCCGCTTCCGCCAGCAGGCCGACATCGGTGGTCACCATCAGGCGTTCGGTCTCGTTCATCGCCTGTACGCGCGCATCGCCGATGTGGCGGATGTAGGATCGGCCATCGCGCAGGGAATCGATCTTGCGCTGGTTGACATCGAAGCCGATGACGCAAAATCCGGTGGATATCAGCGCTTCGGCGAGCGGCAGGCCGACGTAGCCCAAGCCCAAAATGCCGACCGTCAGCGTCGTGGCTTCGGCCCCGGCGATGAAGGCCTTCGAACTGTCATCGAAGTCGCGGCTGTCGCGAAGTCGCAGGTTTTCGGCGGCAATGTGTTTCAACCGTATCCCCAAACAATTTTACCGGCCGCGGCCGTTCGGCGACGAAGATGGAGAACCTCCGTCTTGGTCTCGGGTCAAAAGCATAGTCAAAAAGCCGTCGGACGTGAAGCCGGCGCCGCCGGGTGAGCGTTACACCGACCGCCCGGCGTCCTTCGGCCTGTTTTCCGACCAGCCGCGCCGGTCGATGTCCAACACCGCGACGTTCTGGCCCCATTCGGCCACGCGCCAGGGCGGCCTCTCCGTTTCGCCCTCGCCCGACAGAAGGCTCTGACCCAGTTCGATCATGCGCTCCACGAGCCGTTCAGCGGTTCCGCGGAGGTGTCGCGGGTTGTGGAAACTGCCATGAACCTGCGTTCGTTCCGACAGTCGGCGGCGGAAACGGGCGAACAGATCGGGGTCGGGCGCCGCCGGAGCGTGCCAAAAATGTTCGAGCGGCCGGGGGTCGGTCAAGCCGCCGACGTCGAAGACGGCGCGGCCGAGCAGTTTCACCGGCACGCCAAAGCCGAGCGCCGCGTAGGCCGCGGTCGAGTTGACGGCCACCAGGCCCTTGGAGGCACGAGCCAATTGAGCGAAGACGCCGCCTTCCAGAAACATCACGCGGTCGGCGACCTTGGCCTTGCGCGCGATGTCGCGACAGCGGGCGGCGAGATCCTCGACGCCCGGATCGAGCGGATGATTCTTGAATACGAGCCGGTGGTCCCTGGGCGCGGCCTTGGCGAAATTGGCGATCACCTGGGTCATGAAGGCGCCGTTGGTCTTCAGATCCGAGTGCTCGATGAGCTGGCTGTCGCCCTCGCGCTGCAGGCAGGCGAGAAAAAAGGGGCGCGAATCGGCCATGACGTCCAGCGCCTCGCGATTCCACTGGCGCTGGCGCGACAGCCAGACGCAATAGCGCCGGATGTGGCCGAAAATCTGCGGCCAGAGGGGCACCGCGTAGGGATAGCGATAGGTGGGAAAGAGAGGCGCTCCAAGGACGACGCCGGTGAAATAGCTGGTGATGTTGACGGTATGATAGGGGGTGATCGGGCCGAGGCGAGGCATTTCCTCGACCGGGGTGGCGAGATCGACATCGCGGTAAGCGCGGGATTCGCGCGGCATGCAGGAATGGGCGTTGACGCCGTTCGGCTCCAGGGTGATCCAGTCTGGCCGGTTGTAGCCGTTCTCAAGCACCCATGTCCTGACGCCGTTCTCGCGAGCGCAGGCCAGGGCCTCGGCGCTGAACGACATCGTGTCGCCGAACACCACCAGGTCGGTGATCGACCGCTCGAACAGTTGCCAGTCCAGCCACGAGCGCCATAGAGGGCGGGGCACCCTTGGCCAAAGGCTGTCGGAAGGTCCCCAACTCACGAGGTCGCCACCGTTGAGAATGACCCTCAGGACGTCGGCGCCCGTTCGCCGCAGTTTCTTCGCCAGGTGGCGCCCGAAGGGGCCGGACGGCAGGGTGACGAGCAGAAAGCGCCGATTCGCCAGAGGCTTCGCTCTGGCGACGGCCGCCGCGGATCCCACGTGGTCCAGACCTCTCAATGGATCGAAATGCGGCGACGAAAACACAAAACCAACCCCAGCTGCTGCATCCGAACTAACTCAATCGGCCTCGATCCGCCCTGACCGATCGCCACCGCCTTGCGGCGCCGCGCGCCTGCCATATAACCTACCGCCAAGACGTAAAGGTTTTATCGCCCTAGCGGAAGCTCGGTTATAGGCCCAGGGCAAAACCGCCCCAGACGCAAGTTCGATCCCGGGCGGCGACAGTTCGCTTTCCTCAGCCGCTCTTGCCGCCCTTTTTGGAGTTGATCATCATTAAATCTTTGAAAAATTTGGTGTCAGGGGACACAATTGGCGACGAGCTCAAACGCCGGGGGGTGCGGGCCGTTGTCTACTTCCACACCGATCACTTCGAGCCGTGGCGGCTGGTGCCCGATCGCGACGGCGGCATGGAATCCTGTGTCGATGACGTGGAAGCCTATGTGGCCAAAACCGCTTCCCTCGACTTCGCGCGCAAGGCCTCCCTGTTCTACAAGGCCAACGTCAACTACCTGGCCTCCGGCGATCGCGAACTACGCCGGGCCCACCCCGACGATCTCCTGGGATTCGTGCCGCGCTCACCGCGCGATCTCGCCATCGGGCGGGCGATCCTTAGCCCCATCGTCGCCTCCGACCATGAGCTCCAAGTCCATATCCATCACGAGTATTTCACCTACAACGACTCGGCTCGCGATCCCGAGACCTTCGCCTATCTGCAGACTCCGCGCGGGCGCTCGTTCGACAACGCCCGCCTGGAGTTGTGCGTTCGGCTGGGCCTCGACACCCTGCGCGAAGACGCGGGCCTCGAGTTGGCGCGCTGGTTTTTCATTCACGGCCACTGGGCGCTGAATGCGTCGGACCCGCACGAATGCACCGTCGTGCGCGAGATCGAGATCCTGCGCCGCAACGGCTGCCTCGGCGACTTCACCCAGCCGGCGGGCCGCACCCACGTGGATTCCCGCGTCGAGGTCCCGTACCTGGTCGATCCGGTGGCGTCGCCCAAGGGCTACGATTCGGCGGACGCCAACCCCGTCCAGGCGGCCGGCGCGGGCGAGGCGGCGGCCAGGCGATTCTTCATCTGGGCCTCGGCCACCACCCATCGCTCATGTTCCATCGACACCTATTCCTCCTTCGTGCAGCAGCGCATCAAGACGCCGCGGGTGACCGCTCTGGAGCACGCCCGGGCCGGCGTGATGATCGATGGCGTGCTCTATCTCAAGACCCACTGTCATTCCCTGCACCCAATCTATTGCAAGGCTGACGGGCGGCCGACGCCGCACACCGATCCCGGCATCCAGGCGGAACTGCGCGCGCTGTTTAACGCCGCCGACGCCATCGGCGCCGAAGTGATCTTTCACACCGTTTCAGAAGTGTATGACAAGATCGTCGGCTCGCCGGCGCCGGGGGCCCGTGACTTGACGGCCGAATTCGAATTGAGCGCGGGCTCGCCGATGTCGCCCCTGGGGTTGACCGTGGACTTCGTGGCCGCGGACGGCGCCCGCGTCGCCCCTCCGCCCTTGGCGGCCAGGCCCGGCGCCCTGCCCGAACCTTCCCTGGTCGTCTCCAGGACGGCGCCCGCCGGCGATTCGCCGCCGGCGGTGGCCTATATCGTCCCGTTGGAGGGGGGAGGCGCGTTTGGCGGCGGCGATCTGCCGGAGGGGGCGGGCGCCCTGATCGACGCGGTTTGGGATCTGCCGGAACTGGTCGATGCGCGCGACGCGACGCACATCAACGCCAGCGCCGGCCGGGTGGCGATGGCGCGCGCCGCCGAGCTGGGGTCCGAGGGCTCCGGCGTCACCGGCTTCTACGGCCCCAGGGCCCAGGAGCAGACCTTGCTGCAACCTTCGGAAATCCTCTGCGCCGCCTTTGTCCAGCAGAAGTTGTCCGGCGTCCACGCGGCCTATGAGATCGGCTGCGGCCTGGGGCTTCTCTCGACCCTCCTGGCCATGCGGGGGGTGCGGGCGGTCGGCGTGGAGCGCAACGGCGCCCGTCTGGCGACCGCCGAAGCGATCGCGCGCACCGTTCTGGCCGAATGGCCCGGCGCGACGCGGCCGCCCGTGTTCATCAAGGGCGTGTTTCCCAAGGTGTTGCGCAAGGAAGCCAAGCTCGCCGCCAGCGTCGCCCTGGTGACCAACCTCCTGGGCACGGCGAGCCCGGAGCAGCAGGAAAACTTCGTGGGCGGCTTGCGGGCCTTCGGGGCCGTGCTCATCGATGTCCAGCGGTTCTATGTCCGACGCTCGACGAGGCGGCAAATTCATGAGCTGGAGGAGATATTCACCCTGGGCGGCTTCGACGCCCCCCGCCTCGCCTTCGATCTGGGGCTCGATGGGCGGTTCATGCTGTTCACCAACCCGCGGCCCAGGCGACCGCTCGGACTCGAAGCTCTGCTCGCCTCGGTTGGGGCGATTCGCGACGAGTCGCTATTCGTGGCCGCTTGACGGCGCAAGGTGGCCAGGGTCCGGCGAAACGAGAACTGGATCGACGCCACCTTAAGTCTCGCCCCCCGTCTGCCGCTCGCGCCGCGGGTGTGGATGGCCAGGTGGGCGGCGGCGCGGGGCCTTGGCGCGCCGGCCCTGCGCGCCGCCCTAGGCGATCCGCTCGTTCTGACCCGGCTGGGCTTGCACGCCTCGGCCGTGACGACCATCGGCGGCGGGCGGATGGGGGAGCTGGCGCGGTGCGCCTCGGCGGCCGCCCTCGGCGATCTCGATCGAGCCCGGCGATCGGATAAGGCGCCCGGCCGATTTGCCGGGCCCGAACGCCGACTGCTGGCGTCGAGCGCGGCGCCGTTCGATCCGCGTCTGGCCCAGTCGCTGCTTCCCGCGAGCGACACCGCCAACCGGGCCGCCTGCGCGCTGGCCGCACGGGATTTCGATCTGGCCCTGGCCCTGTTGGCGGGGGCCGAGGAAACCCAGCAGACCCGCTATCTGGCCGGGGCCGTGGCCGCCTGGCGCGGCGACTGGCGCGCGGCCCGCGTCGCGTTGAACCGGGCCTTCGCCGCCGACGGGCTTTTCGCGCCCCTGGAGCCGGGCGCCGAGGATCCGACCACCCTGCGCGCTTTCGCCGAACTCCGACCGACCTATTTCGTCGATGGCCCCCTGGTCTCCGTGGTGATGGCGGCCAGGGACGCCGCCGCGACCCTCGACCTCGCCGTCGGCTCGCTGTTGACCCAGACGTGGCGCAACGTGGAGGTGATCGTCGTCGATGACCATTCGGCCGACACGACGCGCTCGGTGGCGCACCGCCTCGCCGAGCGGGATGGTCGATTGCGGGTTCTCTCCAACCTGCGCACGCCCGGCGCCTACGGGGCTCGCAACACCGGTCTCGAGGCGGCGCGCGGCGCCTTCATCGCCCTCCACGACGCCGACGACTGGGCCCATCCCCAGCGCCTCGAGCGCCAGATGCGAATCCTCGGGCAGGACAGGGGATTGACGCTTTGCCGACACATAAGGGTGGACCTTTCCGGCCGACCGCTCTGCCCGCGGGTCTTCCCGTTTGTTCGCCTAAGCCCGATCACCGCGAACGCCCGCGCCGAGGCTTGGAAAGTCCTGGGCCCATTCGACGAGGTTCCGGTGGGTGCGGATTCGGAGTGGCTGGCCCGTTTCGACGCCAGGTTCGGTCGCCGCGCCGCGCCGCGAGCGAAGGAGGTCGCCCTGGTCGCCCTGTGGACGCCCCATTCGCTGAGCGGATCGGCGGCCAGCGGCCTTCTCGGCGAAGGCCTGAAGGCGCGGATCGACTATGTGGAAATTTGGCGCCGACGGCACGCCGGGCTGATCCCTGAGCGTCGCGCCGATCGACCCGATCCGCGACTAACCGGGGCGATGGGCGGAACGGCGGAAGACCCGCCGGTCTCCCCCGGCGTTTTTGCGCCGCCGCTAAACAAGGTTTAACGGTGTTCGCCGCACCATTGGCCAGCCCGCAGAGCGTAGATTATCTCAATGACGACCATAAAAACCGGCTGGGTGGAATCGGCTGGCGACAAGGCGGTTATCGAAGGCTCGTATGGCGACGAGGCCGCGGCCCGTCCGCGCGCCGAAAACGCCACCCCTCGGGCGCGACTGGCCGAACTCGAGGCGAAAGCCGCCGAAGCCGACGCGTTGCGCGTCGAATTGGCCGAGATGCGGCGCCGCGACGAGGAAAGGCGGCGGGACCGGCGGGCGCTAGACCGCGAAATCGTCGAAATGCGCAGCCTGCTTGCCGAGGCGGAACGCCAGTTGGGCAACATCCGCCAGACCTTCATCTATCGCATCGGCGATGCGATCGTGGCGGCGCGCACCTGGAAGGGGTTGCGCAATCTGCCGCGCCGGCTGATCGCCCTTCGCCAAGCCTATCTGGAAAAACGCGCGGTGACCGGCTCCACCGGCCAGCAACAAAAACAGGTGGCGCAGCGCCTTCGCTACGTGGAGGAAGCGATCAAGGTGCTGGCGGCGCGCGGCCTGGACGCCGCCGTCGAGCATGTGCGATCGATGCCCGAACGCCATGCCCATGAAAAGGCGCGGACTCTGGTGGAATTGGCGCAGGCGGTGCGCCTTCAGCAACCCGCCCGGGCCGGGCGCCTCGGCGTCGAAGCCGCTGGGCTCAATCCCCACGAACCGCGGCTGCGAGCGCTGGTGTTGGCCCTGTTCGACCAGGGAGAAGTCAGAGCGCCGGCGGCTTTGTTGGCCGGCATGAGCGAGGGGCTGATGGCCAGCCCCGCCGACCTGGCTCGGCGGGAAACCATTCTAGCTCATCAGCGCCAGCTTTCCTCGCCGCTGGTCTTTCCGCCGCTGGCCCCCGGGGCGTACGCCGGCCCACCACGGCTGGCGGTGGTTTCGCCCCGGTCGCTGCCCCAACACGCCGAGGCGATCACCTTCAGAGCCCAGGCCGTTCTCGGGGCCGTCAGGGATGGCGGCCATGAGGCGATTCTGGTGACCGCGCCGGGCTATCAATACCCCAAGGCTGGCGACGGAGAGCCCGTGCAACGCAAAATCGGCGCCGCGGAGGTGATTCGTCTGGGCGCCGGCGGCGCCCCGCCCGAGGCCTTCGATAAATTCGTGGAGGAGACCGGCACCACTCTGACCGCTCTGTTCCTGCGCCATCGCGTCACCCATGTCCACGCCCTGGCCGGGACGCCGCTGGCGGCGGCGGCGCTGTGGGCGGCCCGCCGCGTCGGAGCGAAATTCATCCTCGATGTCGGGGAATTGCCCACTTTCGGCGATCGCACCGAACTGGCCTGGGAGGGGACCGAACGGTTCGGCGCCGGCTATTCCCTGTTCGCGGACATGGCGCGTTGCGCCGATCAGGTGATTGCCCGGTCGGCCGCCCTGGCGCTGGAGCTCAAGGCGCGCGGTCTGGCGAACGAGCCGTCGGTCGTCGAAGACGCCTTGCCGGCCGGTTTCGCGCGCACCTCCGAGGCCAACATCCGAGACATTCGTCGTGAGCTGGGCCTTGCCGACCAGCGTCTTATCGGAGTCTTCGAGACGATCGACGGCGACGAGGGCCTGGCCGATCTGGTGCGCGCGCTTCCGGGCATCCGGCAGGTTTGTCCGAACGCGGCGATCCTGTTTTGCGGCTCGGGCAAGGGCGGCCAGACCCTCATGCAGCTGGCCGCCCGGCTCGACGTCGCCGACCATGTTCTGATTCCGGCCGCCTTTGTCCGTCAACGAACGGCCGACTATCTAAGCGCGTTTTCCGTGGCCGCGTTTCCCAAACGGCGCGGCCCCGGCCCCGGCCTTACGGCCGCCTTCGAACTGCAGGTGGCGCTGGCGGTGGGCGCGCCCGTGGTGGCGACCGACAACGCCTGGGCCCGCGACTGGATCGCCCACGGCGAGACCGGCTTCACCGTGGGCGCCGGAGACATCGATGGCCTGGTCCGCGCGATCTTGCGCCTCCTGGGCGACCAGGTGCTGGTCGAACGCGTGGGAAAGGCCGGCCAAGCCCTGGTGCAAACCAGGAGCCGCCGCGCCGTCATAGATCCCCGCATCCTCGCCACCCTTGCCGATGGCTCCGGGCGGGCCGCCGCCTGACCTCTGGCGGACCGCCGCCCCGAGGTTCGAACACCCCGCCCATCCGGAGTTGAGTGAATGCGCATACTGGTCACCGGCACGGCCGGGTTCATCGGATTTCATCTGGCCAAACGACTGCTCGGGGACGGCCATGAGGTGGTGGGCGTCGATGGCATGACGACCTACTACGACGTGAAACTGAAGGAAGCCCGGCACGCCGTCCTGAAGCGGCACAATGGCTTTTCCGAACAGATTCTGATGCTCGAGGATATGGCGGCCCTGACTGGGGCGGCGGAGGCGTTCGAGCCGGAGGTCATCGTCCACCTGGCCGCCCAGGCGGGTGTTCGCTACAGCTTGGAAAACCCCCGCGCCTATGTGGAATCGAACCTGGTGGGCACCTTCAATGTCATGGAGGCGGCCCGGACCCTGGCGGTGAAGCACCTGCTGCTGGCCTCGACCAGTTCGGTTTACGGGGCCAATCAGGTCATGCCGTTCGTGGAAACCGAACGGGCCGACCATCCCTTGACGCTCTATGCGGCCACCAAGAAGGCCACCGAGCAGATGAGCCATTCCTACAGCCACTTGTGGGATATTCCTACCACGGTTTTCCGCTTCTTCAGTGTCTACGGACCGTGGGGAAGGCCGGACATGGCGCTGTTCAAATTCGTCCGTGGTATGCTTAATGACACACCGATCGACGTCTATAACAACGGCGTCATGGAGCGCGATTTCACCTATATCGACGATCTGGTGGAGGCTATCGTCCGACTGGTGGACGTAGCGCCAAAGCGGGGCGAGCCAATTGCCGGGGCGACCGATTCCTTAAGCCCGGTGGCGCCGTGGCGCGTCGTCAACATCGGCCGCGGCGAGCCGATCAATCTGATGGACTTCATTGCCGATATCGAAAAATCCCTGGGCCGCAAGGCGCGCTTCAATTTCATGCCCATGCAGCCGGGAGACGTGGCGAGGACATTCGCCGATGCTTCGCTCTTGGAGGCGCTGACGGGCTATCGGCCTTCCACCCAGGTGGCGGTCGGCGTGGCAGCCTTCTGCGACTGGTACAAGGCCTATCATGACGTTGTTTGAACCCCTTGCCGGTCGCGCCCGCGACGGCGGCCCTTCGATGTATCAGTTGTCGGATCCCGTGGGCGACGCGGTCACGGCGGGCCACGAGGGCGGCGAGCCAGGCGCCTTCACCCTGCGCGACGCCCAGGCCGAGGCGCGGGATTTGCTGATCAAGGCGCGGTCGGACGGCGGGTATCGCGCCTCGCTGCCGCGGGTTCTCGAACTGGTGAGGCAGCATCCGGACGCCGAATCGCTGCAGACCATCGCCGCGCGCCTGATCATGGAAGATGGCGATGCGCACCGCGCCCTGACCGCCTGGAGGGGTGTCCATCATCGCTTTCCCGGCGCCCCCGAACCCTTTCGCATGTGTGTGCGTCTGACGATGCGCGAATATGGAGAAGGGCCGGCCGAGGCGTTGCTGCACGAACGCATTGCCGACCCCTCTCAGGTCGATGACGAGGCGGACCTGCTGGCGCTGGCGTTCGGCCGGGAGGAGTTGGCTCTCATCCCGGAGGCGGAGGAAGCGTTCCGCCGCGCCACGCGGCTGTTTCCGAACTCGAGTTCGGCGTGGCGACAGCTAACGCGCCTCCAGGAGAGCCGCGGCGGCCTGCTCAGCGCCCATCACACCACGGCCGAGGCGCTCGCCGCATGCGGAAGCGAGGAATTCGCCGTCTCCCACGCCCGCCTTACCCGCGAAATCCAGATTCTGGAGAGTTTCGCGCCCACCGCGACCTTGGACGACTCGCCCTTTTCGGTGAAGGCGCTGAACGCCATTCTGGCCGATATTCTCACCGCTCGCCGGAGCCGGCCGCCGCAGGCGCGCCACCACCTGGGATCGACCTTGATGGTGAGCGGATCGCTGGGATCGGGCGGGGCGGAACGCCAGCTGGTGACGACCGTGCTGTCGCTCAACCAGGCGGTGCGCGAGGGCCGGCGGATAGGCGGCTATGAGATGATGGGGCCGGTGGCGGTCATCTGCCGTTCGCTGGTCGGCAAGCAGGACAACGATTTCTTTCTGGAGACGCTCACGGGCGCGGAGGTCGGGGTGACCGACTACAGCCGTCTGGAGCCCTTCGGCGGCCATATTCGACTGTCGCGCGTGCGGCCGTTCTGTTCAGCCATCGACTTCCTGCCGCCGCGGATGAAGGAGGGGGTGATTCAGCTCGTCGACTATATGCGCTACGAAGCGCCCGACGTGGTGCATATCTGGCAGGACGGCATGGTTTTCGCCGCCGGCCTGGCCGCTCTGATGGCTGAAGTCCCCAGGATCGTTCTGTCGGTGCGCACCTTGCCGCCCACCGACCGGGTCAATCGCTGGCGACTCGAACTGGAGCCGATCTACCGGGCGCTCCTTGGTTCGCCGGGTGTCGTGATGACCGCCAACTCCACGCTGGCGGCGCGACGCTATGAAGAGTGGCTTGGCATGGCCAGGGGATCGGTGCCGGTCATCCACAACGGCGTCGAGCGCCTGCCCGAAGACGCCGCGCCGGGCGATGAGGCGATGTGGGCGAGTTTCATGCAACGCGCGGCCGACGCTGACTTCACCGTCGGCGGGGTGATGCGGCTGGATCAGAACAAGCGTACGCTCGAGTGGCTGTCGGTGGCCGAACATCTGCATCGGCGTCACCCAGGGGCCAGGTTCGTGATCGTCGGCGATGGGGCGCTTCGTCAGGAAGCCCAGGAATACGCGACGCGCCTGGGCATTTCCGACCGGGTTCTTTTTACCGGCCGATCCGGATCGGTGGGCTATTGGCTGGCGCGCATGGACGCCCTGATGCTGCTGTCTCGCTTCGAGGGCACGCCCAATGTGCTGATCGAGGCTCAACTGGCTGGAACGCCGGTGATAACCACGCCGGCGGGCGGCTCGGCGGAGACGGTGATCGCCGGCAAGACCGGCTTTGTGCTCGCCAGCGCGGAAAAACCGGATATTGGCGAGGCCGCCGATCTGTTGATGGGTCTGATCGCCATGAGCCGGGAGGACCGCCAGGCGATGGGAGGGGTGGCGCGCCACTGGGCCCAGCGGTCGTTCTCGGTCGGGACCATGCTCGAGCGGACGGTGGATGTGTTCATGACGCCCTACCAGAGGCCGATGCTGCCGGGCGTCGAGGGTGGCTGACGAAAGGGCCGCGGGAGATCGCGAGCAGGCGCGCGTGGGCGCCGCGTATCTTGACGATCTGATCGCCCGCGTCCTCGCGCGCTGGCCCGGCCACGCCGGATATATCGCCAGGAGTTTCGAGGGCCGAGAGGCGGCCCTGATCGCCCTATGCGACGAGCTGGCCCGCATCGTCCTGATCCTGGGCGCGGCGGCGCCGGGGGGGATCGAAAGCCTCATCGACGACTACCGCTTTTTATGCGAGTCCATCGTCCTGCCGGAGGAGTTGCATTTTCGCCGTCACGGGACCTATCGGCTGGCCAGCTTCGCCGACGCCGAACGCGAGTGCTACGCCAACGCGGCCTTCATGAACCGTTACATGAACGGCTTGCTGGTCTCGAATATTCTGTGGTCGAATCACGCCCAGGCCTTCGAGGCCTATGTGAATGGCTATCTGCCTCGGCTCCCGGCGGGCGGGGCGCACCTGGAGATAGGCCCAGGCCATGGGCTCTTCCTGTTCTTCGCGGCCCGCCAGTCGCGACTGGCGCGGATCGAGGGTTGGGATGTCAGTCCGACAAGCATCGCCAACACCGGTTCCGCCCTGGCCACGCTTGGCGTCCAGCGGCCGGTGGATCTCAAGCTCGTCAACCTGTTCGACGCCCCCGCCGCCGGCGCGGCCGGTGGCTTCGACGGCATCGTCATGAGCGAGATTCTCGAACATCTGGAAGACCCGGTGGCGGCCATGCGCGCCGCCTCCCGCCATCTCAAGCCGGGCGGGCGCCTGTGGGTGAATGTCCCCGCCAACAGCCCCTCGCCCGATCACATCTTCCTGGTGAACAGTCTCGACCATGCCGTGTCGCTGGTGAACGACGCCGGCCTCGACGTCGTCGATTCCGCGGCCTTCCCCATGTCCGGCGCTACCCTGGAGAAGGCGGTGAAGCGCAAACTGTCGATCTCCTGCGTGGTGCTGGCGAGAAAACCCGGACGCCCTTCGAGCGCGGGGCGGGGGGGCGATTGATGGACCGGGCCGCCGCCCGCGGCAAGGTGCAGGAGATCTTGCGAGACATCGTCGATGACGAGGTGACGATCACCGACGACACCGTCGCCGAGGACGTGGTCGATTGGGACAGCACCAATCACATCCGCCTGATCGTCGCGATCGAGGCGGAATTCCATATCCGTTTCGAGACCGACGAGATCACCAGGCCGGAGTCGGTGGGCGATCTGGTGGATCTGATTTTGGCCAAGCTGGCTGTCTGACGGGGGCGCGCGCCGTGCGGTCCATGGCCGATCTCCCGTGGCTGATGGCGCCCCCCGCTGACTTCGGCCGGCAATGCGAGGCCCTGGCCGCCGATCCGACGCGAGCGGGCCTCGGGGCCGAGGTGGCGCGCCTCGCGACCCATGGGCTCGATGCGCGCCAGGCGCGCCGGTTGGGGCGGACGATGAGGCGGGTCGGCGAGGCCGGCGGCGATCTGGCGCCGCTTTCGCCGTTTCGCCTGGCCGTGCTTTCGAACACGACCTTCGACTTCATCGCCGACCATCTGCCGGCCGCCGCCGCGCGCCATGGCGTGGGGCTGGACCTGATCCTCGCCCCATTCGACCAGGCGATGCAGGAGGCGCTCGATCCGGGCTCGCCGACCAACCGGGCCGGCGCGGACGCCATCCTGCTGGCCTTGGACCATCGTTGGTTCGGCCTGGCGAGCCCCGCCCTGGACGATCCCGCCGGTGCGCTGGAGGCGGCGCTGAGCCGCCTGACCGCGCTGATCGACGCCCTGGGCGCCCATACGCCGGCCAGCCTCGTTCTTTCCACCGTGGCGAGCCCGCCGGCGACCCTGTTCGGCAGCCTGGACGCGCGCGCGCCCGGCAGTTCCCGCGCGCTGGTGGAGGCGCTCAACGGCGAGATCGTGGCGCTGGCGGAGAAGCGTGGCGCGCTCCTGCTCGACACCCGCGCCCTGGCCGAGCAGGTGGGAACCGAGCGCTGGTTCGATCCGGTCCAGCACCTTGCCTACAAGCTGTCCTTCGCCAGCGCCTTTGGCGCCATTTACGCCGACTGGGTGGGGCGACTCCTGGGGGCGGCGCGCGGCAAGTCGCGCAAATGCCTGGTGCTCGATCTCGACAATACCCTATGGGGCGGCGTGGTGGGCGACGACGGCGTCGAGGCGCTCACCCTGGGCGCCGGGAGCGCGCGGGGCGAAAGTTTCCTCGCCGTCCAGAGGCTCGCGTTGGACCTGAAGGCGCGCGGCGTCATCCTGGCCGTCTGCTCGAAGAATGACGACGCGGTGGCGCGCGGCGCCTTCGAAAGCCATCCGGAAATGGCGCTGAAGCTGGCGGATATCGCGGTCTTTCAGGCCAATTGGCTCGACAAGCCGAGCAATCTGGAAGCGATCGCCGGATCCCTCAATATCGGCCTCGACGCGCTGGTGCTGCTGGACGACAACCCCGCCGAGCGGGCCCAGGTTCGCGCCGCCCTGCCCATGGTCGCCGTCCCGGAGTTGCCCGCCGATCCGGCCTGGTTCGCATCGACGCTTGCCGGCGCCGGCTATTTCGAATCGGTGGGGTTTTCCCACGAGGATCGGCTTCGCGCCGCCGCCTACGCCGCCGACGCCCACCGCGCCCAGGTCAAGGCCAAGACGCGCGATCTGGGCGACTATCTGACCTCGCTCGACATGCGCCTGATCGCCGCCCCGTTCGACGCGGCGGGGCGGACCCGGATCGCCCAGCTGATCAACAAAACCAATCAGTTCAATCTCACCACACGCCGCTATTCGGAGGCCCAGGTGGCGGCCCTGGAGGCCGATCCGGCGGCGATCACCCTCCAGATTCGCCTCGCCGACCGCTTCGGCGACCTGGGCATGATCGGCGTCGCCATCGCCCGTGTGCGCCAAGCCGCCGATGGCGCGCGCGAGGCCGCCGTCGAAAGCTGGCTGATGAGTTGCCGGGTTCTGGGCCGCCAGGTCGAGGACGCGATGCTCCTCCTCCTCCTCGAAAGGGCCGCCGCCGCCGGCGCGACCCGCGTCGTCGCCCAGTATCGCCCCACGCCCAAGAACGACATGGTCCGCGACCTCCTCGATCGGCTGGGTTTCACCCTGGCGGCGGAGCAACCGTCGGGCGTGCGCGACTATCGGATGGCGGTCGAGGAAGGCCCGCGCGCCGCTTTGCCGATGCGAATCGCCCGGCCGCCGGCATGGGTCGCCCACGCCTTCCCATAACCGCCGCTCAATATCGCGTCCGCGGCTGTCGGCGCAGGCTTTCCCAGAGAGCGCGCCAGTAGCGCAGGCGCCGGCGGCCGGTGTCGGCGGCTTCGCGACGGCCCTGTTCGAGGAAGGCCACCAGGTCCTCGGCGCGGCACGGCAGGCCGCTCGGCGGATGAATGTAGATCGGGTAGGCGATCAGGGCGCCGGCGACCAACTCGTCCACGCTCAACGTTCGTCCGCGGCGCGGAAAGTCCAGGGCGTCGTGGGTCAGGCCCCAGCCGGCGAAGAAGGGCCGGCCGAAAGTCCACACCGGCTTGCCGCGCAGCAGGGCCTCGAATCCAGCCAGGGAGGTCATGGTCGCCACGCCGTCGGTCAGGGCGAGACAGGTGTCGATGTCCGCCGCGCTCGCCGTCGCGTCGGCCAGGCGCGCGACTTCGCCCAACGGGACCGCGCCGACACGATTGCCGGCCTCGACGTCGGGATGGGGCTTGAAGACGATGAAGGCGCCCGGATGAGCGGCGCGGGCGGCGCGCAGGAGCCCCAGATTGCTGCGCACGCCCTCGCAGCCCTTGAGGATCGACTTGTCGTTCTCCACCTGGCCGACCACCAGAAGCTTGAACCGGCTATCGGGCCAGTCCGGTGGAGAGGCGCCTTGCGTCCACAGATTGTATTTCGACAGTCCGGCGGCCACCAGCCGCGCCCGCAGGGACGCCGCGCGGGCGAGGGTCTCGGCGTCGAAGTCGGTCTCGGCCAAGATGACTTCCAGCCGCGAGGGTCGGGTGGCGTCGTAATAGACGCCCAGGTCATCGAGCACCACCGAGGCGGCGCGGTGGAAGTCGGAACCCAGGCCGCGCGAGCGGATGAAGCCGTCTTCCATGCGCAGGACCGGCGCGCCGCCCGCCGCGAGAGTGGCGGCCAGGGAAGGGGTTTCGCGGGCGGCCCAGAACACCACCCGGCCGCCGCGGCGGCGAGCCGCCTTCACGGCCGAGGCGGCGCGGGCGAAAAACGCCGTTTCCCCCCGCGGCGAATAGAGCAGGGTGCGCGCCGACCCGTGCTTCCACGGCGCGTAGCCCAGGCAGGCGGTGTAGCCGGCCTGCCGGTCGGCGCGGGCGCGAAACTCCACCAGGCGCTCGATGGCGCTCTCGGCGTCGCTCGGATCGCCGGTGAGAGGGTCGATATAGCGGGCGTAGATCAGATAGGCGGCGGCGAACAGCTCGTCCGGGCGCCGACGACGAGTTCGCCGCGCGCTGGTGAGTTCATCGGCCGTGGCCCCCCAGCCGGCGTAGAACGGCAGGCCGAAGCAGCGCACCGGCAGGCCGCGGATGAGGGCCTCGAAGCCGGTCAGGCTGCTGACGGTGTAGACCGCGTCCACCCGCTCCAGGATGTCGGCGACGCGGCAGTCCTCATCCAGGACCAGCGCGCCGGCCAGGGCCTCGGGCGGCAGGCAGCCGCGCTTCAGGCCGGCGGCGACGGCGGGATGGCGGCGCACCACGATCTGGGCGTCGCCCTCGTCGCGCCGCGCCGCCTCGATCATCTGGAGAAAGGTGGCGGCGCCCGCCAGGCCGCCGGCGATCGAGGCGTCGCCGGCCGTCTGATCGATGACCAGCACCCGTCGGCGCTTGGTCCGCTCCAGAGCGCCGGGGCGAAGGGGCGGGGCGGCGTTGGTTTTGGACAGGCCGGTCTCCACCAGGCGCGTCATGACCGACCGGGCGCGGGCGAGCAGGGCCTCGCTCTCCCAACCCGGCGCCTCCATCAGGGTCTCCAGGCGCGACGGGGCGCGCGCGTCGTAGTAGATTCCGAGGTCGTCGGCCACCAGGCTGATCGGCGGCGCCCCGGCCTCGCCCAGGCCCACCGAGCGCAGAAATCCGTCTTCCAGGGCGAGGTACGGCCAGCCGCGCTCGGCGGCGAGGCGGCGGGCGTAGCGGGCCGTCGGCTTGAATCCCCACCCGGCGACGCTGTCAACGCCGCCGGTCGGCCGCGGGGATCTGACCAGGCGCGCGCATTCGGGAAGGAAGGCTTGCAGATGGGGGAGGGCGGCGACGCCCGGCGCGGGGACAAGGGTGGCGGCGAACCGCCGGAGCGGAGGCGTGGCGCCAAAGTCGTCTCGCGACATGCCTGTCCCCGGTTGAATGGCCGGCGCTTTCCATGCCGCCGTTGCCTGGGCCACGCAAGGGCGGCGAGCCCGCGCCGGCGCTTGACACGAGGGACGGTTGTGCGTGGAAAGGCGCCGCCGAACGGCCAAGCCGCCGCGCGGGAGGGATGATGAACGATCGTGTCGCGCAAGTCGCCGCCGCCCTCGACGCCGTCGCCGCGCCGGTGGGCCTCGAGAGGCTGGAGGCCCTGGGCGTGGAGGGCTCGGGCGCCTACGAATATTATGCGGTCCGCTTGCGGCGGGGGACGATATTTTCACCCTACGAGCTGGATCTGGCGCGGGCCCTGTCGGCGTGGCCGGCCGCGCCCAGAATCGTCCATGAAGTCGGCGGCGGATTTGGCGGCCTATCCATTCTGCTCGCCGCCCTCGGGTTCAAGACCACCTGCCTCGAACTCGACGCCAAGCGGTTTGGCGGCGCGATGGCCTTGCTGGAAGGGTTGCGCGAGGCTTTTCCCGAACTTCGCGACACCTGCCGCATGATCAACGCCCGCTTTCCCCTGCCTCCCGGTGAATTGCCCTACGCCGGCGCGATGGCGCTGATCACCAATCTGGTCGCCACGACAACCGCCGAGGCCAAGGCGAGGATCATCGCCGCCCTGCGGCCCTATCCCTGCGCCATCGTCGATGTCGACCGGTTCCTGGTCCAATGCCGGTCGCTCCAGGAGCGGGCGGCGCGCCTCGAGGAATTCGAGGCGGCGGGCCTGGTGGGCGAGCCGTTCCTCGATCTGGGCGTGAACGCCTGCCTCTACCGCTTCATGCCGGGCTGACCGTTCGCGCGCCGGGGCCGCCCCGGGCGGCCATTTCAGGCCACGGCGCGGGCGGCGGCGGGGCGTTCGGCCATCACCGCCGCCGCGAAATCGACGATCGCCTGGGAAACGGTGGGCATGAAATCATCCTTGTAGTGGCGCAGATCGTCCTTGAGGGTGGCCGCCACGCCGTACTGTTCCACCAGTCTCCACGGTTCGAACACCGGCAGGTTCAGCGCCGTGGCGGCGGCCAAGACGTCGTCACGGAAACCGGCCGGCCAGCTCACCGGCCGCCCGTCCGGCAGATACTGGAAGATGAAGGTCAAGACACCCATGGGACGGTCGATCATCGCCCGAAGCTCGCCCAGGCCCTGGGCCACGTCACGATGCACGGCACGGGCGTTCATCAGCATGTCGCGCGCGGTGTCCGCCAGCGGCATGTTTTCGGGAAGGCGCCGCACCAATTCCGCGCCGAGGTTCTCCTGGACGGCGACGTCGCCGGCATAGAGGCCCTTGGTCATCCAATAGTTGCTCATCCGGGCATATTTCGGCTCCGGATTAGCGGCGCGAATCGGTTCGACGATCCGCGCGATGATCGCTGTCCGGTTCAGCAAATAGTCGCCAAGGACGATATCGAACGGCGTACTGGGTTCGACCAGCACCACATCGACATTGGCGAAATCGCCGATGCCCGGCAGCGGTTCGAACCGCGCGTCCACGCCGGCCAGTTCCTTGATCTCCGGGGGCAGAATGATCTCACCCCGAAGCAGTCGGACGAACTGGATCATTTCGCCGAAGGAATAATTCTCCCTGACCGACCCTCCGGCGCCGACCCTGGCTCGGACATTGAACTTAAACCGGCAAAAGTCGCTCAACGGGCGATGCAACAGGCAACCGCCGAGAGGCAAGATTCTCATCTGTTGCACTGGAATCTCCATTGTGGGCGGATTCGGGTGCGGGTGACGGTTGCGCCTTGCCGTTAGGCCACAAACGGCCCCGGCTGGCAACTCGCCGCGACAGGCGCGGCCGGCCGGGACCACTCTGGGCGCGTCGGCGAGCGCGTGCTAGGCCGAGGGGGTGATCCGCCGCCTGAAACACTGGGTGAAAGCCCGGCTCCGACGGGCCGCCGCGGCTCTCCGCCGTCATGGCCAATCGCGCCGCGGGCCGGCGCGGCGCGCGGACGCGGCCCTGGAGTTTTCGGCCTTCGTTCCGACCGCCCTGGCCGACCGTGTGAAGATCGAGGCGACCGGGCGCTGGAACGTCCCCTCGCGCGAGGTCGGCGTCCGCCCTTTTCCCTTTCCGTTCGCCGCCGGCTTCGCCCTGGCCAACGAAAACACCTATGCGAGCGCCGCCCTGTTCGAGGATGTGCACGGCTTCGTCAGCGGGCGCGGGGCCACGCCGTACGGTGACGGGTTGGGCCTGGAAGTGGGCGACAGCCTCGCCGTCGATCCGGGCGGCGAGCCCAGGCTGTCGGCGGGCGCGGAGGGGGGCGACGAAGCGGCAAGGCTGGAACGGCTTGCCGAGGCGGGCTGGCTCGATGGCCTGTTCTGCCCGGACGCGGCGGCGCGGCCGGCTTTGGCGCGGGCCCTCGCGCTCTGGCCGCGGGCGTGGCGGCCGAGCGTCTTTCTGGGCTCGACCGACGCGGCGGATCGGGCCGCCCTGGCCGAGGCCGGCGTGCGCTTCTTCGGCGACGACGGGCTAATCGAGATCGATAAGTTCGGCGACCACCTCGACTATCGGACCATCGAGCGTTTCGCCCTGGCGGCGCGCGAATACGACTGGAGCCGGTGGGGTCGCCCCCCGTGCGCCTTGGCCGCCGGCGCCGAGATCCGAGCTGGTTTCATGAACCGGGCCCTGCAAGCCCAGGACGGCGGCGGCCGCCCCTATTGGGCGTTCAAGCGCTACGGCGGGCCGTGGCGCGCCTCCATGCCGACTTTCGCCGGCCAGGTGGCCAGCGTGCTTCTGGACCAACTGACCAGCCGCGGCGGCGCGGTCGTCGTGCGCCAGCAACTGGGGCGGTGGTCGCTGGTCGGCGCCGCGCCGGGCCGGGACCAGGCGCGGCCGAACGGCTCGCCGGCTCTCGATCGGCACGCCGTCGCCGCCTGGCGCGACATCGCCGAGCGGGCCGGTGCCGGGGCGCTGTGGGTGGTGACCGCCGGCCGGCTGCTGGGCCACCTCTGGCGCCGCCAGAGCCTCAGGTTCACGGTCGATAGGAGCCACGAGCGGTGGGTCGTGCGGCTGGGCGCCCTGAGCTGCCCGATCCTGGGCGACCGCGCCCTCGAACCTGGCGACCTGAACGGCCTCGCCTTCACCGTGCCGCAAGCGGCGCCCGAGGTGGTGGTCACCCTCGGTGACGCCCCCCTCGCCATGCGGCGGGCGGCCGATCCGGCCCACCCCGGGCGCGACGCCGTCTATCGGCCGTGGGCCTTCCTGGAATGGCCGGAGCTGGACGGGCGGCGGCCGGATAATACGAACAATCCCGCCCCATGATCTCGCCACCCAGGATTCTGGCCAACCTGACCGCCGCCGAAAGCGGCGCGCGCCCCGCGCGCCAGGCCTCCGTGGTCGTGCGCCCCTACCCCTATCCCTTCATCGCCGCCCTGGCCCTCAGCAACGATGTCGATGGCATGAACCGCGCCGCGTTCGAGGATTGGCACGGCTTCGTCAATGGAAGCGGCGACACGGCCCATGGCCCGGGGCTTGGTCTCGAGGTCGGCGACAGCTTCTGGGTGTGGAGCGGCACGCGCTATGACCCCCTGACGATCCACCGGCAATTCCCCGACGAACTCGACCGTGAGGAATCGCCGGATGTGCCTAGAATCGTCGAACTGGCGCGGGCCGGATGGCTCGACACCCTGCACAGTTTCGGCAACTGGCGTGCCCCGACCGACGGGAATCGCGAAAATCTGGGCGACCGCGCGCAGGCCGAATATGCCCTGGAGACCCTCGACCGGCTGGGGGTGAAGCCGAAGGTCTTCGTCAATCACTCATCCTCGCCCAGCAACGTCGGCGGCCTGTGGGGCACTTACCAGAAGGCCGACGATCCGAATCACCCGATGTATTGCCTGGATTTGCTGAAGGCGGCGGGCCTGCGCTATTTCTGGATCGACGCCTGCCTGAACATCGACAAGTTCGGCGACCACCTGCATTACGAGAACGACGAACGGCTCGGCGACGCGATCGCCCTGCATCCGTGGAACGACTGGCTGCGCCGGGCCGGCAAGCGGGCCGACGAAGACCCACTGGACCTGCCCGGCGACAAGGGCGATCTGCGCCGTCTGCTTATCGGCATGTTCAACGAGACCCTGCTGCCGATAACGGCGGGGGACGGGACGCCGATCCTCGCCTTCAAGCGCTATCGCAGCCCCTATCTGCCGACGGCCAGCACCTTTCCGATCCAGGTCACGGCGCGCAAGCTCGACCGTCTGGAAAAACAGGGCGGGGCGGTGGTCGTCTACCAGCATTTCGGCATCACCTCGTTGCGCGGGCGGGCGAAATCCAAGGCGCCGGGGGCCAAGGGCCGATCCGCCCCCCCGGTTCTCGACCTTCACGAGGCGGCCTGCTGGCGCGATATCGCCGAGCGCCGGCGCGACGGGCGGCTGTTCGTCGCCACCACCACCCGGCTGCTCGACTGGCTGTGGCTGCGCGACCGCGTCGTCATCGAAACCGAGGAGGGCGAGGGCCGCTGGCGCGTCCGTTTGGCGGGCGTGCGCTGTTCGGTGTTGGGCGAGCGCCCGGCCGTGGCGGCGGACCTGAACGGATTCGCTCTGTTGATCCCGGAAGGCGCGCCGGAGGTGGTGGTGACCCTCGGCGACGGCCCGCCGATCCCGATGAAACGCCGGCCCGACGCGGCTCACCCCGGCCGCCACGCCCTTTATCGGCCCTGGACGCCCCTGGAGTGGCCCAGCTGAAGCCGCGTTCCGAGGCGACCTTGCACCGCGCGCTTTGCCATGCCGCCGTCTTGTCTCCGGCGCGACGAACCGTGATAGTATCGGCCATGTCCCGCGCCGACCTGCTTTCGCGTCTCGCGGCCTTGAAGCCGTGGCTTGCCGGCGAGGGAGTTGCTCGCCTGCGCCTTTTCGGCTCCCACGCCCGCGATGAGGCGCGGGCCGACAGCGATGTGGATTTGATCGCCGATCTCGACCGCCCGTTGGGCTTGCGCTTTTTTACCCTTCAGGACGAAATGAGCGCGCGGCTTGGGCTGAAGGTGGAACTCGTCACCGAAGCAGCCCTCGCGTCGGATATTCGTCACACCGCCTTGAAAGACGCCGTCGATGCCTGACGAGGAGCGGCTTCGACTCGAGGCGATAGCCGAACGGATCGCCCTGGTGCGCACCTGGGCGGAGGAGATGGAGGAGGCCGCGTTTCTGGCCGATCCGATGGCGCGCGACGCGGTCGCCATGCGACAAGACTTGCCCAGCTTGGCCGCGGCTATCGACGAATTGCTCCACGAATCCGGCTGAGGCGCACGCCTCACCGGGCCAGCTTGGCGACGCCGCGGCGCGCCTTGCGGGCGAGGCGGCGGACGCGCTTGGCGGTCTTGGCCCAGGCCGCCTCCAGGCCGATCGCCCAGGCGCGGCGAACCGAGCGTGGCCGCTCCGCCGCCGCCGCCTCGGGGGCCGGCGTCGGCGCGCGCGGCGGGCCGACGCGACGGATCAGGCCGACCAGGGTTTCGCCGAGCGTCGGGTAAAACGATTCCGCGTATTCGTAGATATCGACTCCGCCGCCCGCCAGGGCGGTGGCCTTGCCGTGGGCGAAGAGCAGCTGGGAGGGATCGTAGAACAGGGCGCCGCAGCCGGCCGCGGCGGCGCTCAGGGCTTCGTTGAAAGCGCGCCGGCGTTGCATGATGTCCCCCTCGTCGCCGGGAATAGCGAACGGGCCGACGACCACCCAGCGCCCGCCCATCTTGGCGGTCAGGGCGGCCAGGGTCCGGGCGATCTCGGGGCCGGCGTTACGCTCCAGCCGGATGCCGCGCAACAGCTCGGCCAGCCCGTCGTCGGGCTGGGCGCCCCCGTCCTTGAGTTTCCGCAGCGCCGTCTCGACGGTGGCCTCCTGGGCCGGGGCGCCTCGGCAGATCTCGCGGTACCAGTCGAGCAGGGCGCCGCGGTGCGCCTGCACCAGGTTTCGCGACACGAAGTTCTGGTTCAGGCGGATATCGCCGAATGAAAACTGCTTGTCGTCGGAAACTTCCAGCAGGAAGACATCAATCCCTTCGCGCAGGGCGCGCGCCAGGCGATCGACCGAAGGCCGATGGTCGCTCTCGAAGACATAGGGATGGAGGGCCTCGGGGATGGACTGCTCGCCCAGCGCCACGGCGAGACTCTGCAGCGCTTCGGCGGCGGTGTGGGTGGGCGTCGGCCCCTCGGCGCGGATCCTCAGCTCGCCGCGGTCGCGCAGCACGAACAGGGGATTGCGCACCCGGCAGCTGCCCAGGGAGGCGGCGCGAAGATTGGCCCCGTCGCGGCTGGCGGGCAGTTCGAAAATGACCATTCGAAATCCCTATCCCATCGCGAAGGCGCGCGCCGCCGCGTCCGTGGCTGGCCGCTCCGGGGCCCAGGACGTGGCGGCCGCCCGCTCGCTCGCCCCGCGCGAGCGGCGAAACCAGTAGAGGCCCTCGGCGGGATAGTCGCGCCGGGCGTCGAATCCCATGGATTTCAGGGTTTGCGCCAGGGCCATCTGGTCGGCGAAGGCCTCGCGAAGGGTGATGAAACAGCGCAGGTCGATCAGCAGGGCCTCGAAGGCGCCGGCGTTTTCCACATGCGGCGCGGCCGCCGCCTCGGTGCGGACCTGGGCGACATCCAGGCCGACACCCAGGACCCGGCCGTCCAGGCTGCCGGCCGGGGTCAAGGCGCCGACCGTGGTCAGGCCCCCCGGCAGCAGGCCCGCCCGCCGCAACCGCGCCGCCCCGGCCTCGATGGCGGCGCGCCGCGTCGGGCTCGGCTCGTAGGCGACGACCTCGCGCCCGCTGGCGGCCAGCAGGAAGGCCAGCTCCCCCAGGCCGGCGCGCATCACCGCATAGCCGTCGTAGGGGGGCAGATAGGCGTCGATGAGATCGAAGGCGTAGCGTTCGCGGGGGGCGATCATGCAGTCCTGATCCAGGCGGCTCTTGTAGTGGGCGTAGAGGCCGCTCCCCTCAAGGCCGAGTTCCACCAGGCGTCCTCGGTGCAGATCGGCCAGTTCGTGGTTCAGACGATCGACCAGGGACGGCGGGGCGCCCTTGGCGGCGACCGCTGAACGATCGGCGGCGGCGGGGCGGCGTCTGGCTGGAGGGCGCCCGGTGCGCGCCAGGCTGACCAGGGTTTCCCCCACGACGGGATGGAACGGCTTGGCGTATTCGTTGATGTTGGCCCCCTCCGCGTCCAGGACGGTATCGCGGCCGAAGGTTTCGATGAACTCGGTGGGATCGTAAAACGCGGCCCCGCGGGCGCTCGCCACGGCCTGGAGTTTTTCGTTAAGGGCGCGGCGGTCGTGCATGATGGCGCCGTCCTGGCCCGGCACGGTGATCGCCCCGACGACGACCCAACGCCCGCCCACCCTGGCCATCATTTCGCCCAGCGTCGCGCCGATCTCCTCGGCGTCGGCGCGGCGCAGCCGCATGCCGCGCAACAGGTCGGGCATGGCCTGGTCGGGCTGGAAACCGGCGTCCCGCAGATCGCTCAAGCTCGACTGGACCCGGTCCTCGTCGATGGGCCGGCCCTGGCAGACGTCACGATACCAGGCCAGCAGCGCGCCTCGGTGCGGCTGCACGAGATTTCGCGAAACGAAGTTCTGTTGAAGCAGGACGCCGCCGCAGCTGAATTGCCGGTCGTCGCAGACTTCCAGCAGGAAGACCTCGACCCCGCCGTCCACAATCTGGGCCAGCCGCGCCGTCGGCGGGGTTTTTTCGGTCTCGAAAACATAGGGGGCGAAGGCGTCGGGGATATCGATCTCGCCCCTGACGAGGCGCAGGATCTGAAGGGCCTCGGCGGCGCTGTGGGTGGGGCAGGGGCCGCCGTCGCACAGCCGCAGCTCGCCGCGTTCGCGAAGCCCGAACAGGGGGTTGCGGACCCGGCAACTTCCCAGGGAGGCCACGCGCGGGCCCACGCCGTCGCCGCCGGGGGGAAGTTCGATGACGATCATCGACGATCCCTTAAGGGCCGGGGCGGGCCGGATCAATCGGCGGCCGCGCGGCTGTCACCGGGAGCTTGGGCGCCGACCGCCTCGCGGGGCCGCCGTCCATCTGTTAGAATTACAGGGCGCCGATTTGAGGGGAGAGGTCGTGGCCATGAGACCTTTTTCCGTCCCGGCCATCGTTTGCGTCGGCGCCCTTTGCATTGTGGCCGTTCTCGCCGGCGTATCGGCCGCCCGCGCCGATCCGTGCGATCGGCCGGTGATGGCCTGCCCGGCGGTCGGGCGGCTCCTCGCCGAGCCTGAGGGCTACGGTCGCCACGCCCGGGGCGGGCTGGACGGCGCGTTCGTCACGGTGACCTCCAGCGCCGACAGCGGCCCGGGCACCCTGCGGGCGGCGCTGAAGGCGGCCGGCGGGCCGCGCTGGATTCGATTCGCCTCGGACATGACCATCGATCTGAAGCGTGGGCTCGTGGTTCCCTCGAACGTCACCATCGACGGCCGCGGCCGACGCGTGACCGTCCATGACTACGGCCTCGAAGCGCTGCCCGGAACCCACGATGTCATTCTCACCCACCTGATCGTCGATGGGCGCTTCCGCACCGAGCAGGTGGCGTTCAATATTGTCGGGGCCCGCGATGTCTGGGCCGATCACCTGGACCTTTCGCGGTTCATCGATCGGCTGATCAACGTCAAGGCCGGCGCGACCGATGTCACCCTGTCGTGGATCAAGTTCCACGACCACAACAAGGTGATGCTGCTCAACAATCTCGTGGACCCAGACCTGTTCGCCTTCTGGGACCGGGATTCGAAGAGCCGGGTCACCCTCCACCATTGCTGGTTCGTCGATACGGTGCAGCGCAACCCGCGGGCGGTGCTCGGCGTCTACGACATCTACAACAACCTTCTGGAGAATTGGGACTTCTACGGGATGAGCTTCGGCCTCGAGGTGCGGGCGCGGGTCGCGGGGAATATATTCGTCAACCGGCCGGGGCGCCCCTGCGTCGAACCGCCGGTGTTTCAATCCATCGAGCACATCGACAAGAGCTATTGTCACGCCATCGCCAAGGCCTCGAAGCTGACCGCGCTTGCCAACGGCGACGCCGACCGGGCGGCCTACGACGCGACCAAGGCGAAATACGGCTATACCCACGACTATCGGGCGTTCCTGAAGGTGAGCGACAATCTCTACCTCGGGGCGGCGCGCCCGGCCCTTTCCGACTTCATGCCGGGCCGCGTGCCGCCGGCGCCCTACTGCACCTCCTATCGACGGCCGAGCGCGGCCCTGGCCGATCGCATCCGCCGTGAAGCGGGCGATACGGGCGCCGAAGGCGACCCGCCGACGGCGTGCCCGGCGGGGCGGGCGGGGGAGGGATGACGGCTACGCCCCCGCTTCAGTCATCGTCCGGGTCGAAGCCGGCGCCGTGGCCAAACATCCAGTAGGTGTCCAGCGACGTGGCGATGGGCGCGGGGGCGCCCCAGCCGGCGCGGATGAACCGATCGAGGAGCGCCGCCTGGGCGGCCTTTTCACGGCTCTCGAAGAACCGCGAGAGATCGACCACGACGGTGCGGAACAGAGCCATCTGGGCGATGACCTCGTCGAGTTCGCCCTCCGTCATCGACCCGGTGACATTGGTGAACAGGGCCGCCGAACGGCTCCCGTCCACGCCCCGCAGGGCCCGCGGCGCTGAGGCGCGACGTATTTCGCAACGGTCGGCGAGATCGGGATAGGTCTGGCAAAGGCGATCGAGGGCGGCGCGGCTCAGATCGACGCGGGCCGCGTCGCGCTCGATGCCCACGCATCTGGCGCCGTTCAGGGCCAGCAGGATGGGCAGCGCCGCGACCCCCGCCCCTATGTCGTAGACGGTGTCGAAGGGCCCGGTCCGCATCAGCGCCCGCGCGGCCCGCATCTCATAGGGGGCCAGCACTTCGCCGCTTTCGGCGCGCTGACGGTAGTAGTTTCCCACGCCGGGGGCGGAGGGGCCGTAGCGCTCCATCGCTTCCAGCAGAACGGCCGCGCACACAGTGTTGACTTCGTCCGCGTGGGGCAGGGGCCCGGCGGGTTCGGACGATGCCAGCACCGGCGCGGCGACGGCCGACGTCAACGGATTGGCGGGAACTTGAAGGGCGAACCCGCCGCTGGGTGGCGCTCGGGGCCTGGCGAATTCATCGTAGATTTCGCCGGCCGACAGGAAATCGACCGTCGCGCCGGCGGCGGTCGCGGCGTCGAAAACCGTGCCCATCGCTCGGCGCACACCAGGGTGCTGATGGGGAAAAACGACGGCTTCACCCTCGCGCCAGTAGTTGGCGTGCATGGAGTGACTATGCGTCTTGAAGTAAAGCGTGCCGCCGGCGACGTAGCTTTGCTCTAGAATACGCCGGGCGAACGCCGGCGGATCCTCGATGGCTTCCATGACGTGGTCGGAAAAGTAGTCCAGGGACGAGCCTCTGTGACGTATTTCCGAGGCCCAGATGAAGAACTTTTCCCTCGCGGCACCGGCGTTCCCAAAGGCCAGTTCCGGTTCGGCTTGCGGCAGCAGATAGGCCCGCGGCGCATCGAACGGGCGGACGAAATGGGGCGCCTCCAGCACCGGATCGACGTTGGGCCGACCGGCCGGAAAGGTGAAGTCGCCCAGGCCGCCGTTGCGCAACAGGATCTCGATCTCATTGCCGATGTGACAAACGGCCGGATCGGAGGCGTTCAGCGCCCACAGGCCATGGACGAAGAACCAGCGTTGCAGGGCAAGGCCGGTCTCGCGCCGGATGGCCTCGAGGCCGAGCCGCAGCGCCAGTTCGAAACGCGCGGCATCGCGTTCGCGCACTTCGGGCCGCGCGAAGGCCTCGATGACCTTCGGATCCTTGTGGGCGGTGTTGTAGGTGTAATACTCGTGATGAACGTGGACCTGTATCTCGTGGGCCACGCGGCTCATCAGGCCGCTCATGGCGCCGTGGAACGCCGCCTCCTGAGTCGCCGTTCGCCGGTGGAAGCCGAACGGGTCGTCGGGCGCGACCTTCGCCAACCCCGGAAGGGCGATGTGCCGCGTCATGCCTATATGCGCCTTGTAGAACAGCGTCAGGCGGCGGGAGAATTCGTTGGCCGCCGATTGCTCGGCGAACGACAGGACGTCGGCGGCGTTCTCCTGGATTGTCCGGCTGCCGGGCACCGGCCGCCAGGGCTCGAAGTGGTCGGCGTGGAAGTAGGCGATCCGGCGGACGCCCCGGCGCTTGACGATATCGCTCAGCGCCGGGGGGGTCGAACCGAAGGCGGCCGCCCCCCCGACGCTGTTGCGGCCCATCCGATCCGGTTTCGCTACAAGCCGGCCACTTTGCCGGCGATCGCGACCTGATAGAGAATCTGGGTGAGCGTGGCGGCGAGATCGAGGAACTGGCTGGGCAGGCTTACGGTCACCAGGATGCGGTCACCCGGCCCCGGCACGGTGTTCACGTCCGTCGTCGCGTCGGGGTGGATGATCAGTATGTGCTTCTTGTCGGCGATCTGGCCGAACCCGCCGGCCCGTTTGACGTAGTCCTTGATCGTCTTTCCCGGCTGATAAATGATTGTCTGAGGCTCGGTGACTTCGCCGGCGATGGACACCACCTGGGACTTATATGGGACGACGATGATGTCGTTGGGCTCGAGCGATACCTGGTTCAGATCGGCGCCGGGCGGGAAGGACACGATGCCGATGGGCTGAACCTGGCTGGCGAAATTGATGTATTGCTGGATGACGGCGGCCTGGGCGGCGTTGGCGGAGACCAGGTTCGCGGTCAACGCCGGCCGGGTGTAGACCGCCTTTTGCAGTCGGGCCAGGGCTTCGCTCAAAAGCTGCTTCTGGGTGAAGGCGGCGCTGACCCGCTGGAGGTAGATCCAGCGGCGGTCGGCCATCGAATCCAGCGGAATGCGGGCCACGATGGCGCCCAGGCTGGTTTCCTTGGGCACCACATAGGTGGCCGGCCCATTGAAGGCGCCGGTGATCTGCACCGCCACGGTCGAGGAGCTGGCGTCGGCGGAGAAGCCGACCCGGTCGCCGTCCAGAAGCGGTAGGCGCGCGAATTGCTGGACCGTCACATATTCGTTCAAGGGCTGGGCGTTGCGGAAGCCGAGCACCGCGACATAGTTGGCTTCGGGACGTGGGCGGGCGTAGTAGAGCACCTCCTCGCCGGTCCCCGACGTTCCGGCCAGTTCGAAGGTGTAGGGCGCGCGCGCGGCGCCGCTCACCGACACCACGGGACCCTGCTGGCCCACCACGATCACGTCGTTGTTGTGCAGGGCCACCGCCGGCAGCTCGCCGGTGCGCAGAAAGGCGTAGAGATCGACGTGGGCGACGGTGACGCCGTTGCGGCGCACGATGATGTTGCGATAGCTGCCGCGGTTGGGATCGATGCCGCCGGCGCGCTGCAGAAACGCCACCACCGAATCCGAGCCCAGGCCGGCGTAGGGGCCCGGGGCCGTCACCGGCCCGGTCATGAACACGGTGATCGGAACGGTGGTCACCGGCGCGGCGTAAATGTGGACGGCGTTGCGATAGACGGCGGCGGCGGCTCTCTTGACGATCGCGTCGATGGCCCCGGCCGTCTGGCCGCCGACATTCACCGGCCCCACGCCGGGAACGACGATGTTGCCGTTGGTGTCCACGACCACGATGGCGTTGGAGTCCGGAACGCTGCCCCAGAGCGTCAGGGCGATCTGGTCGCCCGGTTTCATGATGTAGGTCGGATCGACCACGCCCACGGTGGTGGCGGTGAGATTGGCGCTGCCGAACAGTTCGGAGCCGAACGGCGCGGGTCGGATGCCGGCGTTCTGATATTGCAGCAGGCTGGTGGCGGCCGGGGTGGCGGGATTGGCGCCGATCAGGGGCGCGGCCTGCGAGCCGGCGCCCGCCTGGGCGGTGGCGGCGACCGCCTGGGCGGACGTGGGCGCCGCGGTCGAGGATGTCGGC
>JBBRQW010000015.1:0-43671 GCA_038225765.1 Caulobacterales bacterium
CCTGATTCGCCTGGAGGGCGTGGAGGTGGGCTATGGCGGGCCGCCGATCCTGAAGAACCTGAACCTGCGCCTGGACCTGGACGACCGCATCGGCCTCCTGGGGGTCAATGGCTCGGGCAAGACCACCTTCGCGCGGATGATCGCCGGCAATCTCGCCAGCGGCGGCGGCCACACCCACCGCGACCGGCGCATGAAGGTCGGCTGGTTCCACCAGCACCAGATCGAGGCCCTCGACCCGAACGATACCCCGCTAGCCATCATCCGCCGCGCCCTGCCCGATCTTACGGACTCGCAGCGGCGCTCGCGCCTGGCCCAGTTCGGCATGACGGTGGAAAAGGTCGAAACCACCGTCGCCAACCTGTCGGGCGGCGAGCGGGCGCGCCTGCTGCTCAATATGGTGGCCATGGAGAAGCCGCATCTGCTGATCCTGGACGAACCGACCAACCACCTGGACATCGACAGCCGCCGGGCCCTCACCGAGGCGCTCAACGACTATCGTGGCGCGGTGATCCTGATCACCCACGACCGCTCGCTCATGGAACTGGTGGCCGACCGCCTGTGGCTGGTGGCCGGCGGCACGGTCAAACCCTTCGACGGCGATATGGACGACTACGCCCGCTTCGTCCTCGACCGCGCACGCACCGCCGCGCGTGGACCCGCCAAGGCGCCGCCCGCGACGGCGCCCCGCGCGCCCCGCGCCGCCATCGGCCCCTTGAAACGTAAGCTGGAAACCACCGAAGCCGCCCTGGCGCGCGAGACGCGGCTGACCGCCGAACTCGACGCCGCCCTCGCCGATATGGCCCTCTACGCCGGCGACGGATCGGCGGCGGCGGACTTAGGCCACCGACGGGCCGAGGCCGGCGAGCGCCTGGCCAGGGCCGAGGCCGAATGGATGGCGGCCGCCGAAGCCCATGAGGCGGCGGTCGCGGTGGAGTAGAGACCGCCATTCTCCCCTCGGGAGAAGGACCCCTCAGCCCTGCTTCTCCCATCCCCGGCTTTCCCCCTGCCGCCAATAGGTCACCGGATGGCCCGCCGCCTTGAACGCCGGCCACCGGGCGCGCGCCGCCGCCACCGCGGTCTCGTCGCGACCGTCGAAGATCAGAATGCACCGCTCAAAGGGGGAGAGGTCGCCCGGTTCGGCATTGTCGAGGATGAACAGCGCCTGCGCGCCGTTGGCGTTTCCCGCTGTCGCGGTGAGCAGGATGGGCTGGCGCGACGCGCCGGCTTCGTCGGCCGGCCCATGGGGCAGGAAACCGTCGTCGCGAAAGGCCCACAGCCAGGAATCGAGATGTTCGACGCGTATCGGATCGTTCGACCGCACCAGGGCCCGCCAGCCGCGCGCCAGGGTCTTTTCCAGAAGCTCCGGCAGCACCTGGTCCAAAGTCGCCCGCTCCAGGTGGTAGAACCACACCTCGCAGGGCATCGACCCCCTCAATCCTCGTAGTGGTCGGCCACTAGGCGATCGAGGAGGCGGACGCCGAAGCCCGTCGCGCCGTTGGGGATGGTAGGGATGGTGGAGGCCGGCTTCCAGGCCGTCGAGGCGATGTCCAGGTGGGCCCAGGGAACACCATTGACGAACCGCTGGATGAACAGGGCGGCGGTGATCGAGCCGCCGTAACGGGGCCCGACGTTCTTCATGTCGGCGACGTTGCTTTCGATCTTCTTCTCGTACTGTGGGGGCAGCGGCATGCGCCACAGCGGGTCGTCGGAGGCCTTGGAGGCGGCAAGCAGGTTGTCCGCCAGTTCTTCGTTGTTGCTGAACAGGCCGGCCAGATCCTTGCCCAGCGAAATGACGATGGCCCCGGTCAGGGTGGCCAGATCGATGATGAACTTCGGTTTGAACCGATCCTGAGTGTACCAAACAGCGTCGGCCAGGACGAGGCGGCCTTCGGCGTCGGTGTTGATCACCTCGACGGTCTGGCCGGACATGGTCTTGACCACATCGCCCGGCCTCTGGGCGTTTCCGTCGGGCATGTTCTCGACGATGCCCAGCACCCCCACCGCGTTGACCTTGGCCTTGCGGGCGGCCAGGGCGTACATCGTCCCGGCCACCGCCGCCGCCCCCCCCATGTCGGTGATCATCTCCTCCATGCCGTCGGCGCCCTTGATGGAGATGCCGCCGGTGTCGAAGCAGACGCCCTTGCCGACAAAGGCAATGGGCCGCGCGGCCGAATCCTTGGCCCCCCTCCACTGGATTACGGCGAGCTGGCTTTCGCGCACGCTGCCTTGGCCGACGCCCAGGAGGGCGCCCATGCCGAGCTTCTTCATCTCCTTTTCGCCCAGGATTTCGACCTCCAACCCCAGGTCGGAGAGCTTCCTCACCCGCCGGGCAAATTCCTCGGGATAGAGAACGTTGGCCGGCTCGGAGACCAGGTCGCGGGTGAAGGCGATGGCGTCGGCGAGGCCGTCCAGGGCCTTGAAGGCCTTCTTCGCCGCCTTTGGGTCATCGACGGCGATCTGGACGCGCTTCACCGATGGCTTCTTGTCGGGTTTTTCGTTGGTGCGGTACTTGTCGAACCGGTAGGCCGCCAGTCGGACGCCGAAGGCGGCGTGGGTGGAATAGTCCGCCGACGCGCCCGGCAGCTGGATCACCAGGGTGTCGGCGCCGCTCAGTCTAACGGCCTGGAAGGCATGGGCGGCGGCAATCTCGGCGACTCTGGCGTCGAACTTGTCCCGCGCGCCGCAGCCGACAATGACCGCCCTGGCCGCCTGAAGGCCATGCGGCGCGACAAGATCCAATGTCTGGCCCAGGGCTCCGGTGAACCGGCCGCCGGCAAGAGCGCGCGTCACCGCGCCGCCCGTTGCCTTGTCGAGCGTCTCGGCGGCCGGAGACAAGACCCTCCCTTCGAAGGCGGCGACGGCCAGGGCGGCGTTCTTTTCAACGCGGGTGTCGGACGTGACAAATTCGATTTTCATGCCAATCTCCAAGGGAATGCGCGCGGCTTAGTCCAATGTCGGGCGCGGCGAAAGCCGGTCAGGCCTGGGCGGGAGCCAGCGGGCTGAGGCCAAAGCGGTTGGCGCCCTGTTCGCCGGGCAGCACGACCAGCTCGACCACCGCCCAGATCAACACTGGCAGGGCAAGCACCGCTCTGGCCCCGTGCGGCGTCGGCCAGACCATCACCAGGGCCAGCAGGACCAGCGCCGCCCACCAGCCCGACCGCCCCCGATCGTGCAGCCGCTTGGAAATGACGCAGGCGGCGGAGGCCAGCAGGGCCGGATAGACGAACCAGAAGGTCAAAAGCCGCAGGGTCGATCCGGCCACCGCCTCATAGATCGCCGACAGAAGGAAAAGGGCGATCGCCGCGATCCAGAACGGCGCGCGGGGGGTGCGGCCCGCCGGCGACAGGAACAACTCTCGCCAATCGATGAGCCCACCGTTCATCCGCCGCTCCATTCGATTCGCGCATCATGCGTTTGACATTCGCAAGACGCGATCGGAAAACCATCCATTGGTCTATCGCAGCCAATTCTCACACGGAAGGCCATCGATCCGAGCAAACTCCCTCTCATTGTCGGTCACGATCGTATGCCCCAGCGCGACGGCCTGGGCGGCGATGAGAAGGTCGGCCCCGCCGATGGGTTTGCCCATCTGTTCAAGCCGGACGCGAATGAGGCCATAGGCGGTGTCGGCGGGCGCCTCGAAGGCTTGGCAATCAAGCAGGCTGGGCTCTCGGCGCCAAGAGCGCCGGCCTCCAGGTTTCGCCGTGGGCCACGGTCGCAAGCATCGCCCCCGCGCCGGAGCCGAGGGCGGCCATGGCGGCGATGAGCGCGTGCGGCGGCGGAACAACGGCGGCGGTGGCGAGGGTGACATCGGTCCCCCCGTGGCCGTCGGCGCCGATGGTGAAGGTCGCCCCGGTGTAGGTCCCGGTCAGCCGCAGCTTGGCCACGGTGGCGCCCCCGTTGACAATCACCAGCTGGTCCTTGGCGTTGATGCTGGCCCCGGTGGCGGCGATCTTCAGAAGGTCGATGGTGTCGGTGGGGGCGAAGCCGGCGATGGTGGCGGCGAAGGTCGAGGGGGCCTTCAGGGCCAGGGTGACCGTGGCCCCGTTGAAGTTGACCGTCAGGGTCTTGGCGACCGTGGAGTCGGCCTCCAGCACCGCGCCGGCGGCGATCTTGAGCGCGCCGGTTCCGGTCAGGGCGGCGGCGAAATCCAACGTGCCCGTCGCCACCTTGATGAGGCCCGTGTCGGTGGTCGCCAGGGCGATGACGCTCCTACCGGTGGCGCCTGACTTGATCAGGGTCCCGGCCACGGTCAGGCTGGAGGTGGTCGCCGTTCCCTCGGCGATGCCGAAGGCGCCGTTGATCGACAAGCTCGCGCCCTTGGCGATGGAGAGCTTCGCCGCGTTGGCCGTGGCGTCGCCGATGGTGATGGTCCCGGTCTGAGTCGCCGCGCCGGTGATGGTAAGGACGTCCGTCCCGCCGATGACGAGACCCTTGTCGAGGGTGGCGTTGGCCGCCGTGACCGTCCCCGCGCCGTTGATCAGGCCGCCGAGACTGGAGGCGCCCGATAGGGTGAACTTGTCGCCCGTGGCCACCGTCAACGTCGCCCCGGCGGTTTCGCTGAAGGCGCCCTTGAAGGTGAGGGACTCATTGAGGCTCGTCGTCCCGCCGGTGAGAGACCATGTCGCCACCGAGATCTTGGCCCCGGCGTCGATCGCCGCCGTCCCACCGGAGATGGCGAGCGATCCCGTCCCGCCGACGCCGCCGGCGACAGTCAGGGCGCCGGTGTTGGTAAGTTTCGCATTGTCGGTGAGCGCCGCGCCGGCGGCGAGCGTGTTGGTTCCGGCCAGGGTCCAGGTTCCCTTGCCGAAGGTATAGGACCCGAAGCCGCTGAAGCTCATCGCCTCGGCCCCGGACACCGTGCCACTCGCGCCCAGGCCAGTGACCGTTCCCGAGCCGCCCGCCAGATCGAGCGTCCCGCCGCCGCCTTGCACCGACCCGATCCAGGTCGAGCCGGACTCCGCAATCAGCTTGTCGCTCGCCGACTTGAACTGCACGGCGACTCCACCGGTCCCGGCGATCGTGCCGAAGTTGGTCACCTTGGCCGCGCCGCTTGGCCCGGCGTAGACGCCCACCAGGCCCGAGATCAGGGCCGTCGTCGTCGTCTTGCTTCCGTTGACCAAGCTTCCGCCGACCATCAACACCACCCCGTCGCCCGCCGCGCCGGCCGCGCCGCCGTGATAACGCGAGCCAGAGGCGGTCCCGCCCGCGCCGCCCGCGCCGCCGAGGATCGCGCCGGTGTTCGATATCGTAGCGGCGGCCGTGGCCAGAACGCCGGCGGCGCCGGCGCCGCCATTGCCCCCATTGGTGTAGCCTGACCCGCCTTTGCCGCCCGCGCCGCCGGCGATCGTTCCACCGGTATTGGTCAAGGTGGCGACGCCCGCCAAGGTCACGCCCGCCCCGCCGGACCCGCCGGCCGAGCTGTCGTGATAGGCGGCCGCGGCGCCGCCGCCGACGCCGCCGGCCCCGCCGCTGATGGTCCCGCCCGTATTGGTCACCGCCCCGGCGCCGGCCAGGGCCACGCCCACGCCGCCCGTGCCGCCGACGCCGGGGCTATCGATATAGGCCGCCCCGCCAACCCCGCCGGCACCGCCACGCGTGGCGCCGGTGTTGGTCAGCACCGCGCCGGCCGCCAGATCGACCCCGTCGCCGCCGTGGCCGCCCGCGCCGCCATAGAACTGGCCATAGGCTCCGGCGGCGCCCGCGGCGCCGGTGAGCGCGCCGGTGTTGGCGAGAGCCCCGGCGACCGTCACGCTCTGGCCCGCCGCGAGGGCGTTGGTTCCGGTCAGGGTCCACGACGTTCCGGCGTCGAGCTGGTAGGTTCCGAAACCGCTGACGGTCATCGCCTCGGCCCCCGACACCGTGCCTGTCGCGCCAAGGCCGGTGAGGGTTCCGGTTCCCGAGGCCAGTTCCAGCGTCCCGCCGCCGCCCGCGACCTGGCCGATCCAGGTCGAGCCGGCTTCCGCGATCAGCCGGTCTGCGGCCGACTCGAACTAGACGACGGTCCCGCTGGTTCCGCCGATCGCGCCGAAGTTGATCACCGTCGCCGCGCCCGTCGGCCCGGCGTCGACGCCGACATTGCCGCTGATCGATCCGCTGTTGCTCACCGCGCCACCCCCGGTCAGCCTCACACCCGTGCCGCCGTAACCATTGGGAAAGCCGTAATTGATCCCGCCGCCGCCGCCCGCGCCGCCCCTGATCGATCCGCTGTTGTTGACCGCGCCGCCCGCCTGCAGCACGACGCCGTCACCCCCGTTGCCACCGGCGCCGGCGTAGACGCCGCCGCCCGCACCGCCGGTGATCGATCCGCTGTTGCTCACCGTGCCGCCCCCGGTCAGCACCACGCCGGCGCCCCCGAAGCCGCCGGGGCCTTCGCCGCCTTCGATGGGCAGAAAAGGATTGCCGCCGCCAGCGCCCCCGGCGATCGAACCGGTGTTGTTGAGCGCGCCGCCCGCCGGCAGGCTCGCGGACAGCACCACGCCGGCGCCGCCATTGCCGCCACCCTGGACCGCGAACTGATAGTCGGCGGTCACTCCGGCAATGCTCCCGCCGGCGCCCCCGACGATCGACCCGCTCACGCCCACCGTGCCGCCCGCGGTCAGCACCACGCCGGCCCCGCCGGCGGCGCCGTAGAATGTGTAGCGGCCGGCGCCGCCCGCGCCCCCGGCGATCGCGCCCTGGATGTTGAGATAGGCGCCGTTATTGGAGACAAGACCAATGCCGCCAGCGGTGGCCATGTAGTATTCGTTGGGGCTGCCATGATAGTAACTGGTGGTGGGAGTGCCGGCTTGGCCGGTGATCCGGCCCGCCCCGGTCAAGGTCAGCGACTGGTAGGTTGACGATAGGGTGTAGCCGCCGGTGATGGTTCCGGTGATGGTCTTGGTGTTCGTCCAGACGTTCCTTCTTCGCGCCCCTCCGAGGGGTCAGGTCCGGCGCGCCTTTTGCTTGAGCGGTAAATTGGCGGGGCCCAAACCGCCTTCAGTCAGACAATCCGCCGGTCAAGCGCTTGTCAAGTGACGAGGCAGGTGGTCAGTTCTGTCGCCATCGGCGACCGCCGAGCGGTCCGGCCGGCAGATCGACTAAAGTCTCATGTCTGGAGTCCCCGTCTGAACCGTTGGAAACGTCCACTAGCTGGTATCGACGAGGCGACAGTTCACGAGCCTTGAGGCGATCTCTCGCGGGCGGGCGCCTACTGTCAAATTCTCTCCTAGGCGAACTCCGCCAGCACGTCGTCGGCCGCCACGCTGTCGCCGGCCTTGGCGGCGATCATCTTGATCACCCCGTCGCGCTCGGCGCGCAGGATGTTTTGCATCTTCATCGCCTCGATGACGCACAGCACCTGGCCTTCCTTCACTTCTTGGCCCTCGGTCACGCCCATGGAGACCACCAGGCCGGGCATGGGGGAGACGACGAGGCGCGAGGTGTCGGGCGGGGTCTTGGCGGGCAGGCGCTGGTGCAGGTCGGCGGAGGCGGGGGTGAGGACCAGCACCTTGGCGCTGGCCGCCCGGTGGCGGATCACGAAGCCCTCGGGCGCCGTGGCGACCGTCGCCGTGAAGGGGCGGCCATCCAGGCGCCCGCGAAACATCGGCGAACCGGGACGCCAATCGATCGCTTCGAGCGCCACCGTCCGCCCCTCGTCCGGGAATTCGACGGTGAGCGCAGCGCCATCGCCCGAGAGCTTCACGCTGCGCCGCGCGCCGTCCATCACCACCACCCAGTCGGTCCGCGTCAGCGGCGAGGTCAGGCCATTGCCGACTCGCCGCGCCCGGGCGGCCACGGTGCGGTGCATCGCGCAGGCCACGGCGGCGATCAGGTCGCGTTGCCAGGGCGTGGCCTCGAGACCGTGGAATCCATCGGGAAACTCATCGGGGATATAGTTGGTGGAAAGCTGGCCCGAGGCGAAGCGGTCCTGGTCCATCACCGCCGACAGAAACGGCGTGTTGTGCCCGGGCCCCTCGATGTGGAAATCCTCCAAGGCCCGCGCCAGGCCGGCGATGGCTTCGGCGCGGCCCGGCGCCCAGGCGCACAGTTTGGCGATCATCGGGTCGTAGAACATCGAGATTTCGTCGCCCTCGCGCACCCCGGTGTCGTTGCGGACGCGCCAGGCGCCTTGGTCACCTTCGGCTGGCGGCTGGTAGCGGACGAGGCGGCCGATGGAGGGGAGGAATTTGCGGTAGGGGTCCTCGGCGTAGATGCGGGCCTCGATGGCCCAGCCGTCGATGGTCAGATCGTCCTGAGTGAAGGCCAGGGGCTCGCCCGCCGCCACGCGGATCATCTGTTCGACCAGATCGACGCCGGTGATCAGTTCGGTGACCGGATGCTCGACCTGGAGGCGGGTGTTCATCTCCAGGAAGTAGAATGACTTGTCCTGGCCGGCGACAAACTCCACGGTGCCCGCAGAATCGTAGTTCACCGCCCGCGCCAGCGCCACCGCCTGGGCGCCCATGGCCATGCGGGTGGCCGGGTCGAGCAACGGCGACGGCGCCTCCTCGATGACCTTCTGGTTGCGCCGCTGGATGGAGCATTCGCGCTCGAACAGGTGGACGACGTGGCCGTGCTTATCGCCCAGCACCTGGATTTCGATATGGCGTGGGTTTTCGATGAACTTCTCGATGAAGATGCGGTCGTCGCCGAACGCCCCCTTGGCCTCGCCGCGCACGGCGGGAAAGCCCTCCTCGACATCGCGGCGGCTCCAGGCCACCCGGATGCCCTTGCCGCCGCCGCCGGCCGAGGCCTTGATCATCACCGGATAGCCGATCTTTTCGGCGATGTTCACCGCGTGGGCGACATCGTCGATCTCGCCGACGTGGCCCGGCACGACCGAAACGTTGGCGGCGGCGGCGAATTTCTTGGAGGCGATCTTGTCGCCCATGGCGTCGATGGCCCCCGGATTGGGACCAATGAAAACGACGCCCGCCGCCGCGCATTGTCTGGAGAATTCAGCCTTTTCCGAGAGGAAGCCAAAGCCTGGATGGATGGCCTGCGCCCCGGTCTGGCGCGCCGCGTCGATGATCTTGTCGGCCACCAGATACGACCGCGCCGCCGGCGAGGGCCCGATGAACACCCCCTCGTCGGCTATCTCCACCGCCAGAGAGCCGGCGTCGGCCTCCGAATAGACCGCCACCGTGGCGATCCCCATCCGCCGGCAGGTCTTGATGACGCGAACCGCGATCTCGCCGCGGTTGGCGATCAGGATTTTCGCGAACATGTCAGCTTGGGGCCGCCGGTTTCCACACTATGTTCAAGCGAGTAGACGCGCGCCGGGAGCTTGACAACCATGAGCGCCGTCGCCGCCCCAAAGGAACGCCACCATGACCGAGACGACGACAACCGCCCATCTCTCACCCTCGGGTTTCGATCTCACCGCGCCCACGCAGGCGGAACGGGCGCGGCTGGAGGCTTCGCTGAGCCGCGAGGAGCGCGAAGTTCTCCTCCATCATGGCACCGAGGCGGCGTTCTGCGGCGGCCTGCTCGATAACAAGGCCGACGGCGTCTACGCCTGCCGCCTCTGCGGCCTGCCTCTCTTCCAGGCCAAGACCAAGTTCGAAAGCGGCACCGGCTGGCCGAGTTTTTTCGCGCCGTTCGACCCGGCCCATGTCACCGCCATTCGCGACACCAGTCACGGCATGGTCCGCGTCGAAACCCGTTGCGCCCGCTGCGGCAGTCACCAAGGCCACCTGTTTCCCGACGGCCCGCCGCCCACCCGCGACCGCTACTGCATCAATTCGGTGTCGCTGAGTTTCGTCGCCAATGGCCAGCCGCTGCCCGATCCGCTGGGGCGGGGAGACCACCTCGGCTAAAGCGGAATATTGTCGTGCTTCTTCCACGGGTTGGAGATTGATTTTCCCTTCAGGCTCTTCAACGCCCGCAGGATGCGCCGGCGGGTGCCATGGGGCATGATCACATCGTCGATGTAGCCACGCGAGGCGGCGACGAAGGGGTTGGCGAAGTGGGCCTTGTATTCGGCTTCGCGGACCTTGAGCTTCTCGGCGTCGCCGATGTCGCCGCGGAAGATGATTTCCACCGCCTGCTTGGGTCCCATCACCGCGATCTCGGCGGTGGGCCAGGCGTAGTTGAAGTCGCCCCGAATGTTCTTTGAACTCATCACGTCGAAGGCGCCGCCATAAGCCTTGCGGGTGATCACCGTCACCTTGGGGACGGTCGCCTCGGCGAAGGCGAACAGCAGCTTGGCGCCGTGTTTGATCAGGCCGCCCTGCTCCTGCTTGGTCCCGGGCATGAAGCCCGGCACGTCCACGAAGGTGACTATGGGTATTGAGAAGGCGTCGCAGAAGCGCACGAACCTCGCCCCCTTGCGCGAGGCGTCGATGTCCAGGACACCGGCCAGCACCTGGGGCTGGTTGGCGACGATGCCGATCGTCTCGCCGTCCAGGCGGGCGAACCCGGTGACGATGTTCCTGGCGTAGTCCGGCGATATTTCAAAGAAATCCGCCTCGTCCGCGACCTTGAGGATCAGCTCTTTCATGTCGTAGGGCTGGTTGGGATTGGCCGGGACCAGGGTGTCCAGGGACGGTTCGGCGCGGTCGGGGTCGTCGAAGCTCTCGCGAGCCGGCGGCCCGGCGCGGTTGGAGAGGGGCAGGAAGTCGATCAGGCGGCGGACCTGGGTCAGCGCTTCCAGATCATTCTCGAAGGCGCCGTCGGCGACCCCGGATTTCAGCGCATGGACCCGGTAGCCGCCCAGATCCTCGTGGCTGACATCCTCGTTGATGACGGTTTTCACCACGTCCGGCCCGGTGACGTACATGTAGGCGGTGTCCTTCACCATGAAGATGAAGTCGGTCATGGCCGGGGAATAGACATCGCCGCCGGCGCACGGGCCCATGATCACGCTGATCTGCGGAATGACGCCGCTGGCCAGCACGTTCTGGAGGAAGATGTCGGCGTAGCCGGCCAGGGAATCGACGCCCTCCTGGATGCGCGCGCCACCAGCGTCGAACAGGCCGACGATCGGCGCGCCGTTGCGGGCCGCCATCTCCTGAACCTTGACGATCTTCTCGGCGTGCGCCTTGGAAAGAGAGCCGCCGAACACCGTGAAATCCTTCGAGAATACGTAAATCACCCGACCGTTGACCGTGCCCCATCCGGTGACCACCCCGTCGCCGGCGATGCGCTGCTTTTCCATGCCGAAGTCGTGGCTGCGGTGTTCGACGAACATGTCGAACTCCTCGAAGGAGTCCTCGTCGAGGAGGACGTCGAGGCGTTCGCGCGCGGTGAGCTTTCCCTTGGCGTGCTGGGCCTGAATGCGTTTGGGCCCGCCGCCGGCCTTGGCCTCGGCGCGGCGCTTTTCGAGTTCTTCGAGGATATGCCGCATGCCAGCCCCTTCTCCACAACATCCGGTGCCTATCGCCCAAACCGTCGTGTAACAAGGCTACAGCCGGCGGCTAGCCGGCGGCGAGCCAACGGCCAGCCACCAGGGCGTCGGCGGACAGCCTTTGGGCAAGGACGGTCGCCTCGGCGTCGGCGCCCCACTTTTCGGCCTGAAATTCCTCGTCCAGGCGCGAGGCGGCGAAGGCGGCGGCGCCGTCCAGCCTGCCGCGCCAAACGGCCAGGGCGAGGATGGCCGAGCCGAACAGGGCGGCGGCGAAAGCGACACCGGTCAGGGTGAAGGGTTCCATGGCGCCGGCCAGCGCCGCCACCTCGTTCAGGGTCTCCGGCGGCTGTGGGCGGTGGACGACGCCAGCGGACTGGACGAAGGTCAGGCCGAGGTCGTCCCGCGCCCAGGCCAACAGCGGCGACCATACGGCCTGTTGCCGTTCCACCAGGGCGCGCGGCCCCTCGGCCGGATAGCAGAGGAGGTCGGCGTCGGCGTGGCGGACGATCGACGAGACGGCGTCGGCCCGCGCGGCGGCGTCGCCATCGAGGGCGGCGAAGGCCAGGCGGGTGGCCGGCATGGCGGCGAAGGCGACGACCTCGCCCTGCGCCGCCCATTCGGCGGCGACGAGATCGGCCAGGGCGCGGGTCGGCAGGATCAGGGGCCGGCCGCCCGGCGAGCGGGGAACGCGGCCGTCCAGGCGCACCGCGAATCCGTCGCCCATCGCTTCCACATCCGCCCGGGCGTAGAAACGTCGCGGGTTTTGGGGAGAGTCGGGTCGGAGCGCCAAGCCCAGGGTCCTCGTCTTGATGCCCGGCGACGGAGAGCGCGCCGGCGGGGCGTTCAACCAGCAAATTCCACCGCCCTTGGCAAGGAGCCGCCGTCGTGGCCATCGACCGGGATCTCGGCGCCGCCATCGCGGTCACCCGGTTCGGCCTGGGCGCGCGGCCGGGCGAGATCGCCGCCGCCAGGGCCGACCCACGCGGTTGGCTGGCGGCGCAAATCCGCGCCGAGGGGGCCGACCGGCCCCCCGGGCCCGCCGCCAATTCGGCGGAACGGATAAACCAGCTGCTGGTCTACAGACAGGATCGGCAGGCCGACAAGCGCGTCGGAGCGGCGAAATCCGACGCCTCGAAGATGGCGGCGCGCGTCATTCGCGTCGAGGGCGGCGGCGATTTCCTGTCCAGGCTTCGACTCGGCGCGACCACCGGCGCCGGCTTTCGCGAGCGATGGGCGCTTTTCTGGGCCAATCATTTCACGGTGTCGGGCGCCAAGCTGGCCACCGCCGGCCTGGTCGGCCCGTTCGAGGCGGAGGCGTTGCGACCGCGGGTGTTCGGCCGCTTCGAGGATCTGCTCGTGGCCTCGTCCAGCCACCCGGCCATGCTGATCTATCTCGATCAGATCCACTCCATCGGCCCTGGCAGCGCGGCGGCGCAATTTCAGGCGGGCGAGGGCAAGAGGCGCGGCCTTAACGAGAACCTGGCCCGCGAGATCATGGAGTTGCACACCGTCGGCGTGGAGGCCCGCTACGGCCAGGCCGACGTCACCGAGTTCGCCCGGGCCATGACCGGCTGGAGCGTCGGCGGCGAGGCCGATCCGGCCGATCGGCGCGGCGCCTTCATGTTCCGGGAGCGCGCCCACGAGCCGGGAACGCGGACGATCATGGGCAGGCGTTATGCGCAAGGCGGCGAGAACCAGGCGCGGGCGGTGATGAAGGATCTGGCCGCCAGCCCCCACACCGCCCACCATCTCGCCCTCAAGATCGCCCGCCATTTCGTGGCCGACGCGCCGGCGCCCGCGCTCGTCGGCCGCCTGGAGCGATCCTATCTGGATACCGGCGGCCAACTCGGCGCGGTCGCCAGGACTCTCATCGATTCGCCCGAAGCCTGGGCGGCGCCGGCGCTCAAATTCAAGACCCCCTATGAGTTCATGGTCTCGAGCTGGCGCGCCGCCGGCGCCGTTCCCACCGACGTCGCCGCCGTCGCCCCCATCCTGGCGGCCCTGGGTCAGAAGGCGTTCAGCGCCCCCTCGCCCAAGGGCTGGCCGGAAGAGGCCGAGGTGTGGTGCGCGCCGGACGCGATCGTCAAGCGCATGGCCTGGAGCGAGACCTTCGCCGCCGAGGCCACCGGCGATCGCGATCCGATCCGACTGGCCGACGCCGCCCTGGGCGCGCGCCTGACGCCCCTGGTCGCGGCGACCATCGCCCGCGCCGAGACGCGGCCCGAGGGCCTGTCGATTCTGCTCATGAGCCCGGAGTTTCAACGCCGATGACCCGCCCCGGCGCCCTCCCCCTTCCCACCCGCCGACACGCCCTCATGGGCGCCCTGGGGCTTGGGATTACCGTGGAGTTCCTGGGGACCCGCGCCTTCGCCGACAGCGAGCGGGCGTCGGGGGCCAAGAAACTGGTGGCGATCGTGGCCCGCGGCGGCCTGGACGGCCTCTCGCTCTCGCCGCCGGTGGGCGATCCCAGCTACGCCGCCCTGCGCGGGCCGATCGCCTTGGGCCCGTTCGGTCAGGCCGGCGGCGCCCTGAAGCTGGACGACACCTTCGGCCTGCACCCGTCGCTCGCCGCCACCCACAAACTGGCCCTGAAGGGCGAGGCGCGCATCGCCCCGGCCATCGCCACCGCGGACCGCGAACGCTCCCACTTCGAGGCGCAGGACGTGCTGGAGAGCGGGGCTTCGGTGGTCTACGGCGCCGCGTCGGGCTGGCTCAACCGGGCCCTGGAGGCCATGGGGCCGGCCGGCAAGGTCAAGGCGATCTCGGTGGGGCCCACCGCCCCGCTGATCCTGCGCGGCAGGATCGAGGCCGCCTCCTGGTCGCCCGGGGGCGGGGCCGGAGGCGATCCGCGCCTTCCAGCCATCCTGGCCGATCTCTACGCCCACGATCCCCTGCTGGGGCCGGCCCTGGCCAGCGGCCTGGCCGTCGAGGCCATGGCCAGGACGGCGGGCCAAGACGCCGCCCTGACGGCGGGGGCCGGCGGGGCCGGCGGCGAATTGACCGCGCGAGCAGCCCAGGCCCGCCGGCTCGGCGCGACCCTGGCCGGCTTCATGGTCCAGAGCGGGGGCGCCCAGGTGGCGGCGATCTCCATGGACGCCTTCGACACCCACGCCGGCCAAGGGGCGGCCCAAGGCCCCCTGGCCCTGCGCCTGGCCTATGTGGACGCCTTCCTGGACGGCCTCGCCACCGGCCTCGGCCCCGCCTGGAGCGACACGGTGGTCTTCATGGCCACCGAGTTCGGCCGCACCGCCCGCGTCAACGGCACCAACGGCACCGACCACGGCACCGCCTCCACCGCCCTGATCCTGGGCGGAGGGCTGAAAAAGGGCGGCATCGTCGGCGACTGGCCGACCCTGGCCCAGGGCCGCCTCTACGAGGACCGCGACACCGCCCCGACGCTGGACATGCGCGGCCTGTTCAAGGGCGTGCTGCGGGATCATCTGGGCATAGAGCGCGCCAAGCTGGACACCCTGGTCTTCCCGGGCAGCGCCGGCGTGGCCCCGGTGAGCGGGGTGGTGTGAAGCCCTCTCCCCGTGAAGCGCAGGCAGGGATAGATGGCGCCATGGATATCGACCTCCTCAGCCCGGCCACATTCGCGGCGGGGCAGCCGCACGACCAGTTCCGCTGGCTGCGCGACAACGACCCGGTGCATTGGCATCCCGAGCCGGGCGGCCCGGGTTTCTGGGCGGTGACGCGGTTCGACGATGTGTGGGCGGTGGACCGCGACTTTCAGGCCTTTTCCTCCGAACCGACGATCATGATCGCCGATCCGCCGCCGGGCCAGGCCCTGGCGTTCGGCGACGACAAGATGATGCTGATGATGGACCCCCCCGCCCACACCGCCTTCCGCAAGCTGATCCGCGCCGAATTCACCGCCCCCGCCGCCCGCCTGCGGGCCGAGCGCATCGCCGAATTCGCCGGCCAGATCGTCGATGGCGTGATCGAGGCGGGCGAATGCGACTTCGTGGCGCGGGTGGCCGGGGAGATGCCCTCGTTCGTCATCGCCGAGCTGATGGGCCTGCCGCTCGAAGACGGGCGCGAACTCTACAAGCTTACCGAGACGATCCACACCGCGCCGGAGGCCCTGGTGCCCGGCGCGGGCGGGGCGGCGGTGGCGGCGATGTTCGACTACGCCTCCGGCGCGATCGCCGAAAAACGCGCCCGGCCGGGCGAGGATCTGGCCAGCAAGCTGCTGGCCTGCGAGGTCGATGGCCGGCGCCTCACCGACATGGAGTTCCGGCTGTTCTTCCTGTTGCTGGTGGACGCCGGCGGCGACACCACCCGCAACCTGCTGTCGGCCGGCCTGCTGGCCCTGATGGAACACCCCGACGCGATGGCGTGGCTGAAGGGCGATCTGGCGGCGCGCCTGCCGGCCGCCCGCGAGGAGCTGCTGCGCTGGACCAGCCCGGTGATCTACATGCGCCGCACCGCCCGCCGCGACGTGGACCTGGCCGGCGTGGCCATCGCGGCCGGCGACAAGGTGGTGATGTATTTCGGGGCCGCCAACCGTGACGGCGCCAAGTTCGAGGCGCCCGAGACCCTCGATCTGGCGCGCCACCCCAACGATCACATCGCCTTCGGGACCGGGCCGCACGGGTGCCTGGGCCAGCACATCGCCCGCCTCGAGATCGACGCCATGCTGGGCGAGGTGCTGAGCCGCATGGACGGCTTCGAACTCGCCGCGCCGCCCCGCTGGCTGGAGAGCAATTTCATTTCGGGGCCGAAGACCATGCCGCTGCGATTCACGCCGGGGCGGCGGCGATAGGATCACGCTCCTCGGGAAGGGGCCGGCCAGGGCGAGCCCTTTGCCCCGAACGCCCGCCGCCTTAGACTTCCCGCTTCCGGTCCCCACGATGCCTTCCTATTTTTTGGAAATATCCACATGGCCGACGCCGATACAGCGAGCCGACACGGCGCCATCGACGCGGCCGGCCCCTTGCGCGCGATCGACATCGTGGCCCTGGCCGGCGGCGAGGCGGGCTGGCCCGAGGGTTATCTCAGCCACGGCTTCGGGGCCGAGACCGCCGGCCTTCGACAGGTGGTCGAGCGCTGGGGATTCGCCCGCCTGGGCCGGGTCGCCGACGTCGGCTGCGGTTTCGGCCGCTGGTCGCCCTTTCTGGCCGAGGTCAACGACGAGGTGGTCGGCTACGATCGCAACGCCAGAGGCGCGGCGCTGGGCGCGCAACTCGCGGCCCTGTTCCGCCTGACCAACCTCACCTTCGAGCGGGCCGATATCGGCGCCCTGCCCGACGAGGGGGGCCTGTTCGACGGCGCCTGGTGCTGCAACGTGCTTCAATTCACCGACCGCGGCGCGGTGTTGCATGAACTCAACCGCGTGCTCCGGATCGGCGGCCGGCTGGCGATTCTCAAATACAACGGCGTCGGCGGCGTTCTGGAGACGTTTTTCGCCGGCTACGCGCGCGGCGGCCTGGGCGACCACAACGCCCAGTTCGCCTTGCGCTGCCTTCGGCGCGGGCCGCTTCACAACGGCCGCGACAATTATGGCTCGGTCGAAACGGCGGCGGGAATGCTGGAAGGATTCGGATTCGCCCTGGCGGAATCGCCGAGCGCCACCTTCCGCTCGGAAGGCGCGCGAGAGACCGACGTGGATCTGGAAGCGCTGGCCACCCGCCTGGAATCCGACCAGGCGTTCCGGGACGACTTCGTCAAGCGGCCGGCCTTCGCCGACACCTTTCCGGTGGTGCTCGACCTGGTGGCGACCAAGACCCGCGAACTGGCCCCCAGGCCGCCGGTCCGGCGCGGCAAGGTCGATGCGGTCGGCCCCCTGGCCGCCTTCGACGTAGGGGGCTGGCCAACGGCGAGGAAGGGTGGCCGCCCGGCTTTCTGGCCAAGGGCTTCGGCGCCGACGCCGGGTCCTTTCGCCGGGTGGTCGAACGCTGGGGATTCGCCCGCCTCGGGCGCATCGCCGACCTCGGCTGCGGCTACGGCCGCTGGTCGGCCTTTCTGGCCGAGGTCAACGACGAGGTGGTGGGCTTCGAGCCCCGGCCGGCCGCCGTGGCGCTGGCCCGGGAGATCGCCGATGCGTTCGGGTTGACCAACCTCGTCTTCGAGACCGCCGACATGACCGAGCTGCCCGTCCCGGCGGCGAGTTTCGATGGCGCGTGGTGCTGGAACGCCCTGCAATTTGCGGACCGCGGCGCGGTGCTGCGCGAACTCAACAGGGTGATGAGGGTCGGCAGCCGGCTGGGACTCTTCAGATACCCCGCCGCGGGAAGCGTCTTGCAGACCTTTCTCATCGGCATGGCGCGCGGCGGCATCGACCATCGAGGCGCCCAGTTCGCCTTGCGCTGCCTTCGTCGCGGGCCGCTCGACGAGGGCCGCGACAACCATGGCTCGCTCGAAACGGCCGGGCCAATGCTGGAAGCGTTCGGCTTTTCCCTGGAGGAGCCTGCGAGCGCCACCTTTCACCCCGGCGGGACGGAGCAGGCCGGGTTGGATGTGGAGGCGCTGGCGGCGCGGCTGGAGACCGACGCGGCGTTTCGCGACGACTTCGTGAAGCGGCCGGAACTCGCCAACGCCTTTCCCGTCGTAATCGACCTCGTGGCGACCAAGACGCGGGATCTGATGACGGGCCTCAAAGAGGCCGGTCGAGCCACAGATTGACGGTGTCCGCGCCGATCTCCACCAGGCGCCCGCGCCGATCGCACCAGCCGTTGGAGGTGAGGGGGTAGACGCCCGCCGGCGTCTGGGGGAAGCAGAACCAGCCGCGCTGATCGACCGCCTCGTGGCGCTCGCCAAGTTGGACGATCTGGCCGCGTTCGAAATCGGGGACCCGGCCGGTCACGCAGAAGCCGGCGCGCTCCAGCATCGTCGCCCGCGGGCGCAGGAAGGCCATGTTGGCGATGCGCGCCTCGCCCATCACGGTGATGGAAGCGAGGGGATGGCTGGCGACGCGGGCGCCGCTCCCGGCGCGCCAGGTGAGATCGTAAAGGGGGGCGACGCGGCGGCCCTGGCCGTCGCCCAAAAAGGCGTAGGTGGCGTCGTCGGAGCCGTCGTCCCATCTCGGATCGCCGAAATAGAAACTGCCGCCGTCCACGGTCCGCAGCCGGATGCCGAACACGCCGGCGGCGTCGAAGGCGAACGCCTGGGCGCCCGGCGCGCTCCAGCCGTGCATCGGCAGAGTGACGGATCCGTTCACCGCCAAGGCGCCGCCCCGCCAGGCGCAGTCGCCGGCGATCTTGGCCTCGCCCGGATCGTTGGCCATTGGGTCGAGGGCGTCGAAGACGATGGCGCGGATCTCCGATTCCAGGACGGTCACGCTCTGGCGGCCGGTCTGGTCGGCGCGGTTGCGCGACAGGGTTTCGATCGGCCGCCCGTCCAGCCGCACGCTCGCCGCCGCGGCGTCATCGACATAGAAGGTCAGCCCGAACAGTTGCGCCGGCGAGCACGGCAGCCTGCGGCGCAGCGCCCGGTCGCGCCAGGACTCGATATCGATCGCATCGCCGTCGCGCCGGACATGATCGGCGATGGAGCGGACGATCAGGCAATAGTCGTAGAGCGGGGTGGCCCGGGCCAGCCACATCCGCGCCCCCTCGCCGGAAATCCCCAGCGCCCGATCCTGCAGGATCGCCATGTCGGCGGCGTCGAAATAGGGTTCGGGAACGAACGGCAATCCGGGGCGGCCGGGGTCGATGTCCATGGCCCCAAGGTGGGTGTAGACCGGCCAGACCAGGCCCGGCTGGCGCTCCGCCCCGTCCAGGGCCGCGCGGGCGCGGACGGTGAAGGTCTCCTGGTGGGTCCTGGGACCCGGCCCCCGGCCGAGCGGCATGGTCCGCCTGGCCCAATAGGCGCCGCCGCCGGCGCGGGTCGGAGTGGGGCGCACCACGTCCAAAAGGTCGATCCCCTCGAAGGTGTCGCACGCCGCCGGGGCCAGGAAGCGCAGGCCCAGGTCAAACAGGTCCGGAAGCACCCGGCAGGGCGAGCGCGGATCGTCGGCGTCGGTGGAGACCACCAGGCCCTCGCCGTCGCCGATCTCGCCGTAAAGGGCCGGCAGCACGCCGTCGGGCTCGGCCAGGCGTTTGGAGGCCGCCCGGTCGTCCTGCGCCGCCTCGCCCGGATGGCGGAAATAGAGGCGCGAATGTTCGGTGATCAGGCTCCACTCGACGTTGAGGCGCCGCAGATGGGCGACCCGCTCGACCAGGAGGTCGGTGTGGCAACTGAGCAGGATGACCCGCTTGACTCCGCGCGCGCCGGTGAGCCGGATCGCGCCCACGGCGCGCATGAGAATGGCCCGGTTCTCGCCGTCGGGGTTGAACGGAAGGGCGAGCAGGGTCTGGCCGGCCAGGGGGCCGGCCCGCGGGGCCGAACACACGGTCTCGCCGCCGTCCTGCTCGACCACGCTCGCGCCGGCGCATTCGCCCTCGATCAGCAAGGCCGACAGATGCAAATCGTCAGCGCGCCAGGCCCCGCCCAACTGGAACGGCCCGGTGAAGATCTCCACCGTGTCGCCGTCGCTTTGAGGGCAATCGACGATCGCCACCCGCGGGCCGTCGCGGAACAGGGAATGGAGGTGGTCGATATCGCCGGCGAGATAGCCGGCCACGCTTTCGGCGAAGGTGCGGGCGCGGCTCATCCACCCCGGATCGTGGTAGAGGCCCTTGGACCAGGTGTAGGAATAGACGCCCAGGCCGCCTCCCGCCCTGAAGCCGGTCTGGTGATTCCAGTGCAGCCAGGTCGAATCGCCAAAATCCAGGCCGCGCGAGGTGAAGGCCCCCACATAGGCCTCGTAGCGCGTCCGGCTCGACCCGTCGCAATCGCTGATCACCGACATGGCCGAGGCGAAGGGATAGGGCAGAGCGCGCACCCCGGCCGCCTCCAGGCGCCGCCGCGCCGCCTCGCGTTCCTCCGCCGTGAGGCCAAGGCGGCTGGTGAAGGGGGCGGGCGCCAGGTCGGCTTCAGCCATGCGGGGAGTCTCTGGCCTCGGCTTGGGTGGGGCGCGCGCCGTCGATACCACGGGCGCGGCGGGGCGCGTCAAGGCGCGGGTTCGGGACGATCGGGCGAACGCTCCATATCAACCACGAACCTCACGAACTCCACGATCGACGAAGCGCGGTCGCTTCTTGCATAAAATCGCGCGCGTTCGTGGAGTTCGTGCGGTTCGTGGTCTATTTATCGGCCGTCGGCCAGGGCCGTTTGCCCATGCGCGGTATCCACCCACACGATTGGCGCGTCGCCCATGACCGGTGAAATTTCGTTCGACGAGGCGACCCTGCTGATCCATGTGGGGGCGACGCGGACAGGTTCGAAGTGGATATCGAACTACTTCAAGGAACACACACAAATATTGATGTCGCCCATCCGGGTTCTCAACTATTTCACGCGCGCCGAGCATTTCCACCAGCATTTCGAGACCGCCCTCGAGGCGGCGGAAGCGGAATTCGCCCGCAAGGGCGGCGGCGCCAAGCCCTCCGCCGCGCTGATTCAGCTTCGCGACCGGGTGCGCATGAACCGCGACCCGGACGCCTTCCTGGACTATTTCCGAAAGCGCTGGTCCGGCGAAAAGGCGTTCGCCGACGTCACGCCTTCCTATTACGTGGAGGAACGGGACATGTTCGCCCGCATGCGCGACGCCCATTCCCAGGTGCGGTTCCTGCTGGTCATGCGCAACCCGATCGACCGCCTGTGGTCGGGGATGCGCCTGGCTCACATGGGCAACCCCGAGTTCGATCCGCCGGTGAAACTGGACCAGTTGCTGAACGGCAGGCTCCCGCCCTGGCGGCGCAACTATGTCACCGCCCTGACCGACCTGGACGCGGTGGTTCCGCCGGGCCACTTGAAGGCGCTCTTTTTCGAGGAGATGTTCGACATGACGGCGATCGCCGAGCTGTGCGCCTTCCTCGGCGTCGAGACGCAGCCGGCCGACGTGGCCTCGGCGATGAACCAGAGCGAGGGGGGCCCCCTCGACGCCGAACGCCGCGGCCGGCTCTATGCCAAACTCGAGCCGGTCTACCGGTTCGTTCACGACCGCTACCACGGGCGCCTGCCGGCCAGTTGGCTGGCCGACATGGACCGTTTCGGGACGGCATGACCGCCCCCCTCCCCTTTTAGGGCAGGGCGATCGCCACGGCCGGCGGCCGCTCCGCTTGGCCGAAGACGGGCCGCCCGCCTATGATGGGGGCGAAGGGTTCCATCGGAGTTCGGCCATGACACGCTTGCTTGGCGCCCTGCTCGCCGTCTTGGCGGCCTGCGCCGCCCCGGCCCTGGCCGACCAGGCGGTGGGCTTTGGGCGGGCGACCACCGGGGGCGCGGGGGGACGGCCCTGCCATGTGCGCGATGAGCCCTCGCTACGCGCCTGCGTGGCCGGAACCGACTCGGCGGTGATCGTCATGGATCAGCCGCTCACGTTCAATCCCGGCACACGCAAGATCGAGGTGGGCTCGAACAAGACCATCGACGGCGGCGGCAAACTCTCCATCGTCCACGACTGGATCGCCTTCGACCTGGACGGCTCGCGCAATCTGATCATCCGCAACGTGCGGTTTCGCGGTTCGGGGGCCGATGTCTTTCCGCAAAAGCAGTCCAACTGCGCCCACCCGTCGCGGCCCAAGGACGTCGAGGGCTGCGGCGTGTCGATTTCCATGGAGGGGGCGACCCGAAATGTGTGGATCGACCACAACACCTTCGACGCCTGCGGCAACAAATGCGTCACCGCCTACGGGTTCGCGCGAACCGCCGGCCCGATCGCCTCGCCGGACCTGATCACCATCTCCTACAACATCTTCCGCGATTCCTACTTCGCCATGCTGTTTGGCATTAGCAACGACGCCGCCGACGATCAGATGCCGGCCCAGCCGGGCCGCGTCACCCTCTACGGAAATCTTTTCGAACGGGTGAAGGAACGCTCGCCGCGCGCCGCCTCCGGCTACCTCGCCCATGTGTTCAACAACGTGATCAAGGATTTTGGCGGTCCCGACGGATGCAAATCGACCAGCTTCGGATTCGGCCCCTCGGTCATCATGGGCGGCCAAATCCTGTTGGAGAACAATGTCATCGAGGCCTGGCCGAGCCCGAACGCCTGCAAGGAGGCCGACGATTTCGCGGCCCGCAACCGCACCCCAATCGTGCTGAGGCGAGGGCCGGGCCGCATCCGGTCGATAAACAATCGGGGCAGGAACGGCGCCACCGCCGAGGGAGACGACACCGTCTTCGCGCCCGACTACCGATATTCCCTAATCCCCACCGACCGGGTCGAGGCCTATGTCGACGCCAACGCGGGGGTGCGGCCCGGAGCCTGAAATCCAGCCGCCAAACCATTGACCCTTCGCGGCGCGGGCCATTGGCGCTAGGGATGGAGAGGCGATGGATGACAGCGGCAAGACAGCGATCACGGCGGTGAGCGCCCCCAAGCCCGGTGGGGGGGCGGCGGGGCCGATGGACTCCGGCGCGGCGTCGTTCGCCTTCCTGCTGCAGCTTCTGGGCGTTCCCGCCGATCCGGCCGAAATCCTGCATCACAGCGGCCGGCCGGCCCTCGACGAGGCCGAAATCCTGCGCGCCGTCAAGCGCTACCCGGTCAAGGCCCGCGCCGTGGCGACCACCCTGGAGCGGCTGGAGACCACGCCCCTGCCCGCCCTGGGACAGCTGAAGGACGGGGGCTGGCTGGTGGTCGGCAAAGCGGCCGAGGGCAAGGTGCTGGTCCAGAGCCCCGCCGCCGCCGGCCCCGAGCTGCTGACCCGCGAGGCCTTCGCGGCGCGCTGGGCTGGGCGCCTCATCCTGATGACCCGGCGGGCGACGCTCAGCGATCCCTACCGCCGCTTCGGCGTCGCCTGGTTCGTGGACGCGGTGAAGAAATACCGCGCCCCGCTCACCGAGGTGCTGATCGGCTCCTTCTTCCTGCAGATCTTCGGCCTGCTCACCCCGCTGTTTTTCCAGGTCATCATCGACAAGGTGTTCGTCCACCGCGGCCTTTCCACCCTGGAGGTGCTCGCCCTGGGCCTGGGCGCCCTGAAGGTGTTCGAGGTGCTCCTGGGCGGCCTTCGCACCTATCTCTTCGCCCACACTTCCAACCGCATCGACGTGGAGCTGGGGGCGCGGCTGTTCCGGCACCTGTTCGCCCTGCCCATGGCCTATTTCCAGGCCCGCCGGGTCGGCGACACGGTGGCCCGGGTGCGCGAGCTGGACACCATCCGCCAGTTCCTCACCTCCTCGGCCATCACCCTGGCGCTGGACCTGTTCTTCTCGATCATTTTCCTGGTGGTGCTGTTCATCTACAGCCCGCTCCTCACGGTGATCGTGGTCGCCGCCCTGCCCCTCTATGTGGTCCTGAGCCTGGGCCTCACCCCGATCTTCCGCGAGCGGCTCAACGAGCGGTTCAAGCGCGGGGCGGAAAACCAGGCCTTCCTGGTGGAGACCGTCTCGGGGGTGGAGACGGTCAAGTCCATGGCCCTCGAGCCGGTGATGCAGCGGCGCTGGGAGGAGCAGATCGCCGCCTACGTCCGCTCGGCCTTCGACGTGATCAGCGTCGGCAACATCGCCACCCAGGCGACCACTCTGATCAACTCCATCACCACCGTGCTGATCCTTTTTTTCGGGGCGCAGCTGGTGATCGCCAACAAGCTGACGGTGGGCGAGCTGGTGGCCTTCAACATGATCTCCTCGCAGCTTTCGGCCCCGGTCCTGCGGCTGGCCCAGCTGTGGCAGGACTTCCAGCAGGTGCGCATCTCCATCGACCGGCTCGGCGACATCCTCAACACCACCCCCGAGCCCGGCCAGAGCGACCAGGCCAGCCTGCCGCCGATCAAGGGCGAGATTCTTCTGGACAACATCTCCTTCCGCTACCGCCTGGACGCCCAGCCGGTGCTGCGGGAGATTTCCCTGAAGATCCCGGCCGGCCAGGTGCTGGGCATCGTCGGCTCGTCCGGCTCGGGCAAGAGCACCCTGGCCAAGCTGATCCAGCGCCTCTATGTGCCCGAGACCGGCCGGGTGATCATCGACGGGGCCGATCTTTCCCTGGTCGATCCCGCGTGGCTGCGCCGGCAGATCGGGGTCGTCCTGCAGGAAAACGTGCTGTTCAACCGCACCGTGCGCGAGAACATCGCCCTGGCCGACCCGGGGATGCCCATGGACCGGGTGATCGCCGCCGCCGAGCTGGCTGGAGCGCACGAGTTCATCGTCAACCTGCCCGAAGGCTACGGCACGATCATCGGCGAGCGCGGCGCCTCGCTTTCGGGCGGCCAGCGGCAGCGCATGGCCATCGCCCGCGCCCTGGTCGGCAACCCGCGCATCCTGATCTTCGACGAGGCCACGAGCGCCCTCGACTACGAGAGCGAGGCGGCGATCCAGGCCAACATGCGGCGGATCACCCACAACCGCACCGTGATCGTCATCGCCCACCGCCTCTCCACCCTGCGCGGGGCCGACCGCATCGTCACCATCGAGCAGGGAAGGCTGATCGAGGACGGCTCGCACACCAGCCTGCTGGCCGCCGGCGGCCGCTACGCCGAACTGTGGCGCCTGCAGGCCGGGGACGCGCCGCCGGCCGCCGGGAATTTCACCTCCGGGACCTGGGGATGACGTTCAGCGGGGCGTTCGCCGGCGTCTCGGACGCCTTCACCAACTTCCTGCGCGGCGGGGTGTCGCGTTTCGACCGCCCCGACGAGCGCGAATTCCTGCCCGCCGCCCTGGAAATCCTGGAGACCCCGCCCTCGCCGGCGGGGCGGGCCCTGGCCCTGATCATCGGCGTCTTCTTCGTCCTCGCCGTGGCGTGGGCCTTCCTCGGCAAGGTGGACGTGCTGGCCACCGCGCCCGGGCGCCTGCTCCCCACCGGCAAGATCAAGGTCATCCAGCCCCTCGATCCGGGGACGATCCGGGCCATTGCGGTCACCGACGGCGACCATGTGCGGGCCGGCCAGGTGCTGATCGAGCTCGATCCGACGGCTACCACCGCCGACCGCGACCGGCTGGCGCACGACCTGGCGGCCACCCGCCTCGACGTCGCCCGCCTGACCGCGCTTCGGCGCACCGCCGAGACCGGCGGCGCTCCGGCTCCCTTCGTCGCCCCGCCCGGCGCCGCGCCCGACGATATCCAGCAGGCGCGGGCCGCCCTCGCCGCCCAGATCGACGAACAGACCGCCAAGCTGGCCGGCCTCGACCAGCAGATCGCCGAAAAGCGGGCCGAGGACGCCGAGGTCGCCGCGACCCTGGCCAAGACCAACGCCAGCCTGCCGACCCTCGCCGAAAAGGCCCGCCTACATCAGAAGCTGCACGACGAGGGCTACGGCACCAGCTTCGCCTATCTGGACGCCCAGGAGCAACTCACCGACGCCAGCCACGACCTGGCCGTCCAGGCGGCGCGCGGCCAGCAGGCCCGCGCCTCGGCCGCCTCCCTGTCGCGCCAGCGGGCCGAGGCGGTGTCGCAGTTCGCCGCCGGCGTCCTGGCCGACCTCGACAAGGCCGAGGAGAAGGAGAACGAGCTGACCCAGGATCTGGTCAAGGCGCAGCGGAAGTCCACCGACACCACCCTTCGCGCCCCTATCGACGGCATCGTCGAGGAACTGGCCGTCCACACCGTCGGCGGGGTGGTGACACCGGCCCAGCGCCTGCTCATCGTGGTGCCGGACAATCAGCCTCTGCAGGTGGAGGCGCAGCTCGCCAACCGCGACGTCGGCTTCGTTCACGTCGGCCAGGACGTGGCGGTGAAGATCGAGACCTTCAACTTCACGCGCTACGGCCTGATCCACGGCAAGGTGCTGGGGGTCAGCCGCGACGCGGTGGCGGCCGCCGACCGGCGGGCCGACGACAGCGGCGGCGAGGCCGCCGCCCCCGCCCTTCCCTCCGCCGCCTCGCCGACCTACGCCGCCCGCATCGGCCTGGCGCGCACCTCGATGGTGGTGGACGGCCGGCGCGAATCGCTGCTCCCCGGCATGGCGGTCACCGCCGAGATCCGCACCGGCCGGCGGACCATCATCGACTACCTGCTCTCCCCCCTCGCCCGAAAATCCAGCGAGGCGCTGCACGAGCGGTGAAGGGGCGTTCCCGGGGCGCCGTTTCGCCACGATCACGACAAAATGCTTTGGGCGGCGCGCGCTTCATGGCAAACAGGGCGGCTGAAAGACCCTGATGGCGGCGGACGGGGCGACCCTATCCCTGAGCTTCGCCGCGAGGATGGGGGAGGAAAACATGCATCGTGCCTTGTTGGCGGGATTATTGTCCGCCGGAACAGTCATCGCGGGCGCGCAAGTCGCTTCCGCCCGGGTAGTCGAGCGGTCGGGAAGCACATACCACGTCCTGGCATGCCCCCAGGTCGCGCGGGAGCGGGCGCGCTGCCACGCCCATGTGGTCACCGATAGCGCCGGCAACGTCCTGGTGAACAGGATCGGGCCGGACAGGAAAACACCCTTCGGGTTTGGGCCGACCGATCTTCGCTCGGCCTACAAGGTCACCGGTTCGGGCAGTCCAGGGACGATCGTCGCCATCGTCGACGCCTTCGGCTATGCCTCCGCCGAAGCGGATCTGGCGGTTTACCGCTCTACTTTCAGCCTGCCTCCCTGCACCACGGCCAATGGCTGTTTCACCAAGTACAACCAAAAGGGCAATACGAAGAACTATCCGGCGGACGATGTGGGTTGGGCCCAGGAATCGGCGCTCGACCTCGACATGGCCAGCGCCATGTGCCCCGCTTGCACGATCATCCTCGTCGAGGGCAATACCAACAGCTTCGGGAACCTGGCGGCGGCCGTGGACACGGCGGCCGGCAAGGGCGCGCACGTGGTCAGCAACAGCTACGGCGGCGGCGAATCCGGCGGCGCGAGCTTCGAGTCCCATTACGACCACCCTGGCGTGGCGGTGACGGCGAGCACGGGTGACGCCGGCTATGGGATCCAGTTCCCGGCCACCTCGCCGCACGTGATCGCGGTGGGCGGCACCCACTTGGCCGTCAGCACCGTCGATCCCCGCGGCTGGACCGAGAGCGCCTGGGGCGGGGCCGGCAGCGGCTGCAGCGACCTCTTCGCCAAGCCGGCGTGGCAGACCGACAAGAAGTGCCCGATGCGGATGGAGGCGGATGTCTCGGCGGTGGCCGACCCCAGCACCGGCGTGGCGGTCTATGGGCCGACTGGCGGCGGCGGTTCCGGCTGGCTGGTCTTCGGCGGCACCAGCGTCGCCGCCCCGCTGATCGGCGGCGTCTATGGCGTGAACGGCGGCCCGGTGACCTACGGAAGCGATCCCTACGCCCACACCAACAAGATCAATGACGTCAAGTCGGGCAGCAACGGCACCTGCCCCTTCAACTACTGGTGCAACGCCGTGAAGGGCTATGACGGCCCCACCGGCCTGGGTACGCCGAGCGGCGTCCAAGCCTTCTAGACGACCAGGCGAAAGGTCCCGGCTGGAGCGCGGTGTCGCCCTCCAGCCGGGACGGGTCGTTTCCCCGAGGCGCTCGCGCGGCGGTCGGCCGCCCCGCCTTGCCCGCCCCGGCCATTGCTGTTAGCGCCACGCCACGCTTAGAGCGCTTTCCGCAAAAGTGGGAACTGCTTTTGCGGTCGGAAAGCGCTCAAGTGTTTGAGATAGAGCCTGTTTTCCCGATCGGGTTGATTGGGCCCGATCGGGACAGGCTCTAGCGAGGGGAAGCTGAAGGCCCGATGAAGCCGCTCTATGTCTGTATTCCGGTGTTCAACGGCGGCGGCCTCATTCGGCGGACGCTGAACAACATCCTGGACCAGGACATCGGCGATTTCACCGTCCTGGTCTACGACGACGGCTCGAAGGACCGCACCGCCGAGAACGTCGCCAAGCTGGCCGAGAGCGAAAGCCGCGTCCGCCTGGTGCTGGGCGGCGAGAACAAGGGCCGCGGGGCGGCGCGCAACGCCCTCCTGGCCCTGGCCGCCGACGGCATGATCGCCTGGCAGGACGCCGACGACGCCTGGCGCCCCTCCAAGCTGCGCGAGCAGCTGGCGGCGCGGGCGCGGATCGCGCAGGCGATGGGCGATGACGACTTCGTGCTCATCTCCACCTACGACAAGGTCGAGGAAAAGGACGACGGGAGGGTGGTCAGCCGGCCAAACGTCCCGCCGGAAGTCTACGATCTCGATTTCATTCTCGGCCCGGCGTTCCGCGACTGCGCCTTCCAACTTCAGGCGACCATGGGGCCGGCGTCATCCTTCCTCGGGGCCGGCGGTTTCGACGACGCCCTCAACTGGTCCGAGGATCTCGATATGGCGCTCAAGCTCCTGCGCTCCGGCTACAGGATCGTCGGCCACCCGGCCGAGCACGGGCTGGCGATCTACAACCATTCGCTGCGGCGGGCGCGAGGCCCGGTGGTCGAGGCGTCGCACCGGATCCTCCGAAACCGCTTCCGCGACTTCGCCGCCGAGCATGGCCACGACATCGACCGCATCTTCCAGATGCGGGCCACTGGCTATCTGACCCAGATCTATCTCAAGCACGATCGCTTCCCGCCGGCCCTGACGGTCAACCTGCGGGCCCTGCGGCTGCTCGAGGACGCCGACGACGACCAGTTCCGGCGCATCGCCAACAACATCCTTTCCATCGTCAACCGGTCGGTGGCGAAACACCTGGACGAGCGGGACGCCAGGCTGGCCGACCTCAACGCCGAGGTCACGGCCGACGCGGCGGCCGAACCGCTCCCTGGCGCGCCGCCTTCGGAGGGGACTTGAGCGGCCGGGCGAGGGCGCCCATAACGGGAGCTTGCGGAAATTCGGAGTGCGACCGTGGCGGCGTTTGAGCGCGTTCTTCTTTATGCCGGGGCGCCGAAGACGGGGACCACCTCGATCCAGACCTTCTGCTGGTCGAACCGCGGGGCGCTGATGAAGCAGGGCGTCTATGTGCCTCGGACCGGCCGGCGGGGCGCCCAGCACATGGAGGTGGCGGCCACCCTCCATTCGGGCCAGCGCCGCGCCGGCCTCGACCGCCACGCCGACATCAGCGACGCCAACATCGAGGAGCGGCGCGGCGCCTTCATCGAAAGCCTGGACGGCGAGCTGGCGCGGGCGCCCCCATGCCACACCGTCCTGTTCATGAGCGAATACCTGTTCACCACCACGAAAAAGGAGGTGGAGACCTACCGCCAGTTCTTCGCCCGCTACGCCCCGCGGCTGGAAAGCCTGATGTATCTGCGCCGCCAGGATCGCTGGCTGGCCTCCCTGACCCTGCAGGGCCGCAAGTCGGGCACCCGGCAGGATCTGGAACTGCGCCCCGGATCGGCGAACCAGTACGGCGGCAACATCCGCGTCTGGGACGCCCAGAGCGACGCCTGCCACATCCGCCGCTTCGAGCGGGAGTTCCTGCTCAACGGCAATCTGATCGAGGATTTCTGCGCCACCGCCGGGGCGGTGACGCCCGAGCAGGGTGTCACCGAGGTCCGCGCCAATCCGGCCATCATGCAGGAACAGCTCGACCTGATGGAGGTGCTGAACGCCAAGCTGGAGGCGATGCCGTTCCACAAACGCATCCCCTATCGGCGCACCTTCATCTCGTTCTGCGCCGACCTTCTGGGCGGAACCAGGATCGAGTTCCAGCGCGACGCGGCCGAGGCGGCCTTCGACTCGTACGGGGCGATCAACGGCTGGCTGCGCGAGACCCGCGACCCCGAGGGGCCGCCGCTGTTCTTCAACGCCGATTTCGCCGACTATCCGGAGATCGCGACCAACGCGCGGCGCTACAGCCTCGAACAACTGACCCAGCTTCAGGGCGTGGTGGCCGAGCGCCTCGCCGAGCGGCGCCTGGAGCCGCCGCCGGCCCCGGACCTTTCCTCGCGCGAGGCCCTGATCGACTACATCGCCGCCGCCTTCATCCCCCTGCGCCAGGTGGAAATCCGCGAAACCCGCCGCGCCCTCAGAGCCAGCCGCCGCGCCGACGACCAGAAACTCGCCGACGAACTGGGCTTCACGGCGGAGGATGTAGATGAGATCTATGAATGAGGATCCCTGTGCTCTTGCAAACAAGGGTGGATGCGAACACTGGCGTGCGGATGGCTGGGGGAAATGCCGCCAGGAGGCCCGGCCGCCGGCGCTAAAGCGACTCGCCCCGCCCCATGCGGGGGAGGCAGGAAGGCTGTTGGAGATGTCAGCATGAACGACCGCGTTACGGTGACTATCGAGGGCGGCGTCGCCGATGTGCGGCTGACGCGGGCCGACAAGATGAACGCCCTGGACGACGCCATGTTCGCGGCCCTGATCGGCACCGGCGAGCGGCTCAAGGGCGAGAGCGGCCTGCGGGCGGTGGTTCTGTCGGGAGAAGGCCGGGCTTTCTGCGCCGGCCTGGACATGGGCAATTTCGGGCGCATGGCCGATGGCTCGCGCCGGATCGACGCGGCCCGCGACGGCGGCCTCGCCTCGCGCACCCACGGCATCGCCAACCGGGCTCAATATGCGGTCTGGGTGTGGCGGGAGGTTCCGGTGCCGGTGATCGCGGCGGTGCACGGGGTGGCGTTCGGCGGCGGTTTTCAGCTCTGCCTGGGCGCGGACATGCGGTTCGTGACCGCCGACGCCCGCCTGGCCATCCTGGAGATCAAGTGGGGCCTGGTGCCCGACATGGCCGGCACCCAGCTCATGCGCCATCTGGCGCGCGAGGATATCGTCCGTGAGCTGACCTATACCGGCCGCGTGTTTTCCGGCCAGGAGGCGCTGGCCATGGGCTTCGCCACCCGGGTGTGCGCCGACCCGCGCGCCGAGGCCCTGGCCGTGGCCCATGAGATCGCCGGCAAGAATCCCGACGCGGTGCGCGCCGCCAAGCGGCTGCTCAACCAGGCGGTGACCGCCGATCCGGCGTCTGGTTTCATTCAGGAGACCGACGAGCAGATCGCCCTCATCGGCAGCCCGAACCAGGTCGAGGCGGTGATGGCCAATCTGCACAAGCGGGCGCCGGCGTTCAGCGACGGGGCGGCGTGACCGGCGACGGGCCGGCCAGCATCGCGCGGGTGTAGCGCTCCGCCACCACGCTGAAGGGGACGCCCGCCGCGGTCGTCAGCACCGCGACATGGCGCAGCACCACGTCGGCGCTTGCCGGCGCCGGCGGAATTTGGGCTTCCAGCGTCCGGCGGTGAAAGCCCAACGGCGAGACGACGGCGCCGAACGGGGCCTCCGTGCTCGCCAACCGATGGTTCATTTCGACGGTGAGGCGGCCGGGGACATACCAGTTTTCGGCCCGCGACAGGACGTGGGCGCCGCAGGCCAGGTCGACCCGGCGATAGCGCACCTCTTTCGCGCTTCGCACCCGCAGCAGCCCGAGCACCCGGCGGCTCGGCGGCGCGCCCTTTCCCCGAACGCGGATGGCGCGGATCGCGGCCGGCGTCGCCAGCCCATGGTCGGCGCACCAGCGCCGCAGAGTCTCGGTGGCGCTCGACGAAGCCAGAAGGCGGCCGTTCAATTCGTTGACTTCGGCCCGCGCTTGCCTCCCAATATCCGGGGCGGGATAGTGAAGCCCAGGCGGGATCTGCAGCAGGACCATGACGGCGGCCTCGATCACCCTTTCGCCTCCCCGCTCTCGTGGGCGCGAGACCTACCACGTCCCCCGCGCCGTTTCGCGCAGGTCGGCGCCGGCGTGAACGGCGGCGGATCGGCCCGGGCCAGCCTCGGCGTCCTGCGCAACGCGGTCGTCTTCCTGGCGGTGGTGGTCGCCCTGGCCCTGGCGCGGTTTTTCCAGGCCATTCTGACGCCCCTGGTGGTGGCGACCTTCCTGATGCTCCTGATCGACGCGTTTTCGCGGGTGATGCAGCGGCGCTTGCCTCGCGCGCCCGACTGGGTCAGGGGCGGCGTCGCCGGGGCGGCGATCCTCACCGCCTTCGTCGGCATCGGCGCCCTCCTGGCGTTCGAGGCGCCGCCCTTCGCCGAGGAGCTTCATGGCCTGGCGCCCAAGCTCGACGCCCTGCTGGCCCAGGGCCTGGCCCTGGTCGGGGCGGCGCCGATCACCCTGCGGCAGATGTTCAGCGGCGTCGATCCGGCCCACCTGCTGGCGCGGGCGTTCGGGACGGCGCGAAGCCTGGTCTCCTACGGTGTGCTGGTGATCATCTATTTCGGCTTCCTGCTGGCGTCGCGGGTGACCTTTGGCGGCAAGCTCGAACGGCTCTATTCGAGCGAAAATCGCCGGCTCGGCGCACGGCGGGTGAGCGCCAGCGTACGCGACGCGGTGGAGCGTTATGTGCGGCTGCAGACCCTCAAGGCCCTGATGATCGCGGTGGTCGCCTTCGCGCTGATGGCGGCGATGGGCGTCCGCGACGGCCTGTTCATCGCCTTCCTGGTCTTCCTGGCCGCCTATGTGCCGATCGTCGGGCCCGTGGCCGGGGCGATCTTTCCCGGCTTGATGGCCTTGGCCCAATACGACGACCTGCTGCACCCGGCCCTCCTGGTGGCGATCCTGGCCAGCGCCGCCTTTCTCATCGACAATGTGCTGATGCCCAAGCTGCAGAGCGACGAACTCAACATCGATCCCCTGCTGGTTCTGATCTCCATCGGTTTTTGGGGCGCGATCCTGGGCGCGCCCGGCGTTCTGCTCTCGACCCCCCTCACCGTCACCGTCATGGCCATCGCCGCCGAATTCGACAGCACCCGCTGGCTGGCGGTGCTGCTGTCGCGCGACGGCCGCCCCTTGGCAGGGCGGGAAGAGGCGGGGTAGCGCGGGCCCGCGATCCGATCCGAGCCGTCAGCCCTCCAGGCTCTCCAGCGCCCGTTCCAGGTCGGCGATCAGGTCCTTGGGGGCTTCGATGCCGATGGAAAGGCGGATCATGCCCTCGTCGATGCCGATGGCCACCCGCTCGTTGACCGAGACCCCCGAATGGGTGGTGCTGCCCGGGTGGCAGGCCAGGGACTCGGTGCCGCCCAGGCTCACCGCCAGCTTGAACACCTGCAGGCGGTCGAGCACCTTGAACGCCGCCTCGCGCCCGCCCCTGACCACGAAGGAGAAGGTCGCCCCCCGGGCGCCGCATTGGCGCTCGATCACCTCGGCCTCGCGCGAGCCCGGCGCCACCGATCCCAAATAGGCCACTCTCTCCACCTTCGGCTGGACGGCCAGCCAGTCGGCCACCTCGCGGGCGTTGGCGAAGGCCTTGTCCATGCGCAGGCGCAGGGTCTCCAGCGACCGGGTCAGCATCCAGCAACTGTGCACGTCGAGCTGGTTGCCGATGAGATTGCGCAGGGAGCGCACCTTTTTCATCAGGGCCGCCGAGCCGGCCACCGAGCCGGCCACCAGATCGCTGTGGCCGCCGACGTATTTGGTCAGGGAATAGACCGCCAGGTCGGCCCCGTGATCCAGCGGCGACTGGTAGAGCGGCCCCAGCAGGGTGTTGTCGACCACGATCACCGGCTTGAATCCCTGGCGCGCCTCCACCTCCTCGGCGACGACGGCCATCAGGTCCAGATCGACCACCGAATTGGTGGGATTGGCCGGGGTTTCGACGAAGATCGCGGCCAGGGGCCCAAGCTTCATCGCCGCCTCGGCGCCCGCCCGGACCGCCCCGGGATCGACGCCATCGACGAAGGTGGCGCTCCTGACGCCGAGCTTGGCCAGCAGGGTGTCGAACAGGGTTTCGGTGCCGCCATAGAGGGGCCGGCTGCGCAGGACCGCCTGCCCCGGCTCGGTGACGGCCAGGAGGGCGGTCAGGATCGCCGCCATGCCGCTGGAGAACACCGAGCAGGCGTCGGCCCGCTCGAGGATGGCCAGGCGCTCCTCGACCACCTGCAGATTGGGATTGTTGAAGCGGGTGTAGATCAGGCCGGCGTCGGCCCCCTCGGGCGCCGCGCCGCGGCCGCTCATATAGTCGAAGAGCAGCTTGCCTTCCTCGCAGGTCTTGTAGGCGAAGGTCGAGGTGAGGAAGATCGGGATCTTCACCGCCCCTTCGGAGAGTTCCGGATCGAAGCCGAAGCCCAGCATCAGGGTCTCCGGCTGCAGTTGGTGCTCGCCCACCCGTGATTTTCGAAAATCCCGCTTGGTCATGGTTGTCCTTCAGAAATGGCTTGGGCGGCAGTCTAGCGCGGGCTGGCGGCCCCGTCGCCTTGTCTTGGGCCGAGCCCGCGCCATCTAGGCTGCAAGCCGCTCCCCCACCGCCGTTCAGCCCCGGAGATTGCCCCAATGCCGCGTCACGTCGCCGTCCTCGTCGGAAGCCTTCGCCGCGAGTCCTTCAGCCGCAAGATGGCCCATGCCCTGGCCGCCCTGGCCCCGGAATCCCTGACGCTGAAGATCGCCGAGATAGGCGACCTGGCCCTCTACGACGAGGACGCCGAGGCAACCGAGGCCGGGCCGCCGGCGGCCTGGCGAGCCTTTCGCGACCAAGTCCGGCCCGCCGACGCGGTCCTGTTCGTCACCCCCGAATACAACCGCTCCGTCCCCGGCGTGTTGAAGAACGCCATCGACGTCGGCTCGCGGCCCTATGGGCACAGCGTCTGGAACGGCAAGCCGGGGGCGATCCTCAGCACCTCGCCCGGCGCCATCGGCGGCTTCGGGGCCAATCAACACCTGCGCCAGTCGATGGTGTTCCTGAACGTGCCGACGATGCAGATGCCCGAGGCCTATATTGGCGGGATCGGGACCCTGTTCGACGCCCAAGGCGGCGTGGTCAAGGACGAGACGCGCGCCTTTCTCACCAAGTTCATGGCGGCGTTCGCGGCGTGGATCGAACTCTGCCTGAAGGCGTGAGGCGGCCACGCCGCCGCCGGGCTTGACCCTCCGCCGACAGAGGGGTTGTAGAGTGGCCGTTCCATGACCACCGGTGCTCATTCCGGCGGCAAGAGCCGCCACCGCCACGCCCCGGCTTCGTTCGGGCGCGCCTTCGCCATCGGCATCGCGCTCAACGCCGCCTATGTGACCGTCGAGGCGATCTATGGGGTGCTGGCCAACTCCCTGGCCCTGCTGGCCGACGCCGGGCACAATTTCGGCGACGTGCTGAGCCTGGGCGTCGCCTGGCTGGCGGCGTGGCTGGCCCGCAAGGCGCCCAGCGCCCGCTACACCTACGGCCTGCGCGGCTCGTCGATCCTGGCGGCGCTTAGCAACGCGGCGGTGCTGCTGGTGGTCACCGGCGGCATCGCCTGGGCGGCGATCCTGCGCCTGGCCCATCCGGCGCCGGCGGCGGGGGTGACGATGATCATGGTGGCGGCGGTCGGGGTGGCGGTGAACGGCTTCACCGCCTGGATGTTCGCGGCCGGCCGCAAGGGCGACCTCAATATCCGCGGCGCCTTCCTCCACATGGCGTCCGACGCCCTGGTGGCCCTGGGCGTGGTGGTGGCCGGCGGCCTGATCCTTCTCACCGGCCAGACCTGGCTCGACCCGGCGGTGAGCCTCGTCATCGGGGCGATCATCATCATGGGAACCTGGTCCTTGATGCGCGAGTCTCTCGATCTGGCGCTCCAGGCGGTGCCGACCGGGGTGGACCGCGCCGCCGTGCTCGCCTATCTCGCCGGCCTGCCCGGTGTCGTCGAGGTGCACGATCTGCACATCTGGGGCATGAGCACCACCGAGACGGCCCTCACCGCCCATCTGGTCAGGCCCGGCGGGGCCATCGACGACGGCCTGCTCCACCGCGCCTGCGCCGAGCTTCGGGCGCGCTTTTCGGTTCATCACGCCACCCTGCAGGTCGAGAGCGGCGCGGGCGCCCACGGCTGCGAACTGGCGCCGCACGAGGTCGTCTAGGGGGCGTTGGCGAACGGAGCCGCCGGGCGCTAGGATCAAACCGTGACCGGAACGGCCCACACCGACACCTTCGTGCGCGACAATCTGCCGCCGGCCGGCGATCTGCCGGGTTTTTTGTTCGAATTGCCGGAGCTGAACTACCCGCCCCGGCTCAACGCCTCGACGCTCCTGGACCGCGCCGTCGCCCAGGGCCTGGCCGACAAACCGGCGGTGGTGTGGGCGGGCTCCAGCCTGAGCTACGGCGAATTGCTGGCCGCCGCCTGCCAGATCGCCCGTGTCCTGACCGAAGACATGGGGCTCGAGCCGGGCAATCGGGTTCTGCTTCACGCGGCCAATCGCCCGCTGGCCATCGCCGCCTGGTTCGCGGTTCTGCGCGCCGGCGCCGTGGCGGTCGCCACCATGCCCATGTTGCGGCCCGAGGAACTGGCGACCATCGCCCGCAAGGCCAAGGTCAGCCACGCCATCGTCGAGAACGCGCTGAGGCCGGCGGTCGAGGGCTGTCAGGCCCTGGCGCCGGAGCCGCGCCGCGTGGCCTGGTTCGGCCCCGGCGGCGACCTGGAAGGGCGCATGGCCGCCAAGCCGGCCGCCCTGGCGCCGGCGGACACCGCCGCCGAGGATCCGGCCCTGATCGCCTTTACCTCGGGGACCACCGGCGTTCCCAAAGGCTGCATCCACTTTCATCGCGACATCCTGGCGATGGTCGATACGTTCGCGCGGCACATTCTGCGCCCCTCGCCCGACGACGTATTCTGCGGCACGCCGCCCATGGCCTTCACTTTCGGCCTCGGCGGCTGCGTGGTCTTCCCGCTGGCGTTCGGGGCGACCACCGCGCTGTGCGAAGCGCCCGGCTACGAGGCCCTTTGCGCGACCATCCAGCGCCATGGCGTCACCACCCTCTTCACCGCCCCGACCACCTACCGCGCCCTCCTCAAGATGGGCGCGGCCGGCCGGCTGGCGTCGCTGAGAACCTGCGTCTCGGCCGGCGAAGCCCTGCCCAGGGCGACCTCGGACGCCTGGTTCGCGGCCACGGGCCTTCGCATCATCGACGGCATCGGCTCGACCGAGATGATCCATATCTTCATCTCCGCCGCCGGGGTCGACATCCGCCCCGGATCGACCGGCAAGGCGACGCCCGGTTATGTGGCCGCGTTGCTGGACCCGGACGACAAGCCGATCGACGGCGCCGGCCAGGGCCGCCTGGCGGTGCGGGGCCCGACCGGCTGCCGCTACCTCGCCGACGAGCGGCAGAAGGCCTATGTGGTGAACCGCTGGAACGTCACCGGCGATGTCTACCGGCGCGACGCGGAGGGCTACTATTGGTATGTGGCGCGGGGTGACGACATGATCGTCTCGTCCGGCTACAACATCGGCGCGCCGGAAGTCGAAGGCGCCCTCCTCACCCACCCCAAGGTCGCCGAGGCGGCGGTGGTCGGCGCTCCCGACGAGGATCGCGGCCAGATCTGCAAGGCCTTCGTGGTCCTCCACGACAGCGCCGACGCCGGCGACGCCCTGGCCCGCGACATCCAGGACCATGTGAAGCGCGCCATCGCCCCCTACAAATACCCTAGGGCGGTGGAGTTCGTGGCCGAACTGCCCAAGACCGCCTCGGGCAAGCTGCAACGGTTCAAGCTGAGGAGCCCGTAGCGCGGGCATCGTGCCCGCACCGAAATAACAAAAGCGGGCTGGAAGCCCGCGCTACAACCACCCCTCACCCCGTTTCCCCGCCGCTCACCGAGAGGGCGACGCCGTTGATCGCGCCGGCTTCGGCGGAGGCGAGCCAGGCGACGGCGGCGGCGACGGCGGCGGGTGTCACCAGGCGGCCCTGGGGATTGGCGGCGGTGAAAAAGGCCTCGCCGGCGGCGCGGTCGCCGCCCGTGCGGGCCGCCATGCGGTCGATGGCGCCCTCGATCATCGCGGTGCGGGTGTAGCCGGCGCAGACGGCGTTCACCGTCACGCCGGTCTTGGCCAGTTCGAGGGCGAGGGCGCGGGTCAAGCCGACGAGGGCGTGCTTGGCGGCCACATAGGGGCTGACGTTCACATAGGGCTTGAGGCCCGCCGTGCTGGCGATGTTGACGACGCGCGCCCAGCCATGAGTCTTGAGGCTGGGCAGGGCGGCCTTGGTCATGCGCACCGCGCCCAGCAGATTGACGTTGAGGCAGGCGGTCCAGGCGTCGAGATCGATGGTCTCGAACCGCCCGGCGCCGACCGCGCCGGCGTTGTTGACCAGAATCTGGACCGGGCCGCGCTCGGCCTGGGCCCGCGCCAGGGCCTCGGCGACCGTCGCATCGTCGGTGACATCGCAGACCGCGAAGCCCGCGCGCTCAACAGTCGCGGCCGCCTCGGCAAGGGCGTTGGCCGAACGCCCCATGAGGGTCACCGCGTGGCCGCGATCCCCAAGCGCCCTGGCTATGGCCACGCCGATGCCGCCCGCGCCGCCAGTGACGACCGCGTGCCCAGGTCTCGTATCAGCGGTCATGCGAGGCGCTCCACGCATTGAAATATCCCCACCGCGCGCATAGCGTCCAGCGATCTCGCCGCCGGAGCCGCCCGTGACCGAAGAACCCGACGCACCGACCCGGCTGGAGTGGACGCACGAAGAGGGTATCGTCCAGGTTCGCCTGGTCCGACCGGCCCGCAAGAACCCCCTGACCTTCGAGGTCTACGCGGAGTTGCGGGACCGCTTCCGCGCCCTGGCCGCCGACCGCTCGGCCAAGGCGGTGGTGCTGAGCGGCGCCGGCGACAACTTCTGTTCGGGGGGCGATGTTCACGACATCATCGGGCCGCTGGTCGGCATGGACATGACCGGCCTGATGGCCTTCACGCGGATGACCGGGGACGTGGTCAAGGCCATGCGCGCCTGCCCCCAGCCGATCGTCGCGGCGGTGGACGGGGTGTGCGCCGGGGCCGGGGCGATCCTGGCCATGGCCAGCGACCTGCGGATCGCCACGCCCGAGGCCAAGACCGCGTTCCTCTTCAACCGCGTGGGCCTCGCCGGCTGTGACATGGGCGCCTGCGCCATGCTGCCGCGCATTGTCGGCCAGGGCCGGGCCGCCGAGCTGCTCTATTTCGGCCGCTCGATGAGCGCCGAGGAAGGCGAGCGCTGGGGGTTCTACAACAAGGTTGTCGCGCGCGAGGCGCTGATGGAGGAGGCCCTGGCCTGGGCGGCGCGGATCGCCGCCGGCCCCACCTTCGCCAACGGGATCACCAAGACCCAGCTTCACCAGGAGTGGAGCATGGGCCTGGACCAGGCCATCGAGGCCGAGGCCCAGGCCCAGGCGATCTGCATGCAAACCGGCGATTTCGAGCGCGCCTACCGGGCCTTCGCCGACAAACGGGCGCCGGTGTTCGAGGGCGACTGACATGGCCGGCGCCCAGATATTGCTGCCGGCGGGCTGGCCCAGGCCCAAGGGCTACGCCAACGGGGTGGCGGCCGAGGGCCGGACGGTGTTCGTGGCCGGCCAGATCGGCTGGGACGAGCGCGAGCGGCTGGTCGGCGATGGTTTCGCCGAGCAGTTCCGCCAGGTGCTGCTCAACACCCTGGCGGTGCTCGCCGAAGCGGGCGCGGGGCCCGAACACGTCTGCCGCATGACCTGGTTCGTCACCAGCCGCGAGGAATACCTGGCCGCCCTCCCCGCCGTCGGCGCCCATTGGCAGGCGCTGATGGGCCGCACCTTTCCGGCCATGGCGGTGGTGGTGGTCGCCGGCCTGATCGAGGCCGGGGCCAAGGTCGAGATCGAGACCACGGCGGTCGTTCCCCTCGAGGATGGAGAGCGGTGAAGATAGCGGTGGTTGGCGCGGGCCCGGGCGGCCTTTATTTCGCCCTGCTGAGCAAAAAGGCCCGCCCCGACTGGGAGATCGTCGTCTTCGAGCAGAACCGGGCCGACGACACCTTCGGCTTCGGCGTGGTCTTTTCCGACGAGACCCTGGGCGAGTTTTTGAGCCGCGACCCGGAATCCTACGAACAGCTCAAGGGCGCCTTCGCCTACTGGGACGACATCGTCATCCGCTACAAGGGCGCCGAGGCGCGGTGCGGCGGCAACGGCTTCGCTGGCTGCTCGCGCATCGCTCTTCTGAACATTCTCCAGGCGAGGTGCCGGGCCCTTGGCGTGGACCTGCGGTTCCAGACCATGGTGGACAATTCCGCCAGCCTCGAGGGCTACGACATCGTGGTCGGCGCCGACGGCGCGGGCAGCCGCATCCGCGAACGCCTGAAGGACCATTTCCGCCCCGAAATTCGGGTGAACCGCAACAAGTTCGCCTGGATGGGTTCGACCCGGCCGCTGGGCGCCTTCACCTATTTCTTCAAGGAGACGCACGCCGGGCCGATCTGCGCCCACACCTATCAATACCAGGCCGGCATGGGGACCTGGGTGATGGAGATGGGCCCGGAAACCTGGCGCGATCTGGGCTTCGCCGGCGCCGGCGAGGATGAAAGCGCGCGGGCGCTGGAGGCGATCTTCGCCGAGGAACTTCAGGGTCACACCCTGATCGTCAACCGGTCGGTGTGGCGCAATTTCCCGCGCATCACCTGCGCGCGCTGGTGGGACGGCAATACCGTCCTGCTGGGCGACGCCAAGGCCACCGCCCACTTCTCCATCGGCTCGGGGACCAAGCTGGCCATGGAGTGCGCCATCGCCCTGGCCGACGCGGTGACGGCCAAGGCGGAGGAAAGCATTCCGGCGGCGTTCGAGGCCTATGAGGCGGCCCGGCGCATCCCGGTCGAGGTGACCCAGCACAACGCCGACGTCTCCATGGCCTGGTTCGAGCACATGGAGCGCAGCTTCGACATGCGGATCCGCCAGTTCGCCATGGTGGTGATGTGCCGGGCCAAGTCGATCACCTGGGACAATCTGCTCATCCGCGATCCGGCCTTCGGCCGCGCCTTCGAGGACGAATGGTACCAGACCTACTACCAGGAAAGCGGCTTCGACCGCCGCGCCGAGCGGCCGGGGCCGATGTTCACCCCCTTTGCCCTGCGCGGCCTGACGCTCGCCAACCGCGTGGTGGTCTCGCCGATGGCCCAGTACCGCGCCGAGGGCGGCGTCCCGGGCGACTGGCACTTCGCCCATTACGCCGCCCGCGCCCTGGGCGGGGCGGGGCTGGTGTTCACCGAAATGACCTGCCCCTCGCCCAACGCCCGGATCACCTTGGGCTGCACGGGCTTGTGGAACGACGCCCAGGAGGCGGGCTGGAAACGGATCGTCGATTTCGCCCATGCCGAGAGCGCCGCGGCGATCTGCCTGCAACTGGGCCACGCCGGCGCCAAGGGATCGACCCAGCTCGGCTGGGAGGCCATGGACCACCCGATCGAGCGGGCGGGGGACAACTGGCCGCTCATATCGGCCTCGCCATTGCCGTATGTGGAAGGCCGCAACGCCGTTCCCGCCGAACTGGAACGGGCCGGCATGGACGCCGTCGTCGCCGATTTCGTCCAGGCCGCCGAGCGCGGCCTAAGGGCCGGCTTCGACATGCTCGAACTGCATTGCGGCCACGGCTACCTGTTGGCCGGCTTCCTCTCCCCGCTCACCAACCGGCGGGCCGACGCCTACGGCGGGCCGGTGGAAAACCGCGTCCGCTTTCCCCTGGAGGTGTTCGCCGCCCTGCGCGCGGTGTGGCCCCAGGAGAGGCCGATGTCGATGCGGCTGTCGGCCAGCGACTGGGCGCCCGGCGGCATTTCCGAGGACGATGTCGTGGCCATCGCCCGCGCCTTCGCCGCCGCCGGCTGCGACCTGATCGACGTCTCCGCCGGCCAGACGGTGGCCGACCAGAAGCCGGTCTATGGCCGCATGTTCCAGGCCGGATTCGCCGAGGCGGTGCGCAACGTCACCGGCCTGGCGACCATGGCGGTGGGGGCGATCACCGAGCCGGCCCAGATCAACACCCTGATCGCCTGCCGCCGCGCCGACCTGGTGGCGCTGGGCCGCGCCCACCTCACCGACCCCTTCTTCACCCGCCGGGCCGAGGCCTGGTACGGCGTCGCCGATCGAGGGTGGCAGAAGCCCTATATTCCCGGCCTCCGCCAATCGCACCGCGACGCCGCCCGCGAGCGCGAACGCCTCACCGACCTGCAACGCAAGGCCAAGCCGAAGCGGGGGGGATAAAGCTCGCCCGTCGAGACTCTCTTCCCCCTTTGGGGGAAGTGGCGCGAAGCGCCGAAGGGGGCTCCGCCTTGCGCTAACCATAAGTTGGGCGCTGGAGCCCCCATCCCCGGCTTCGCCGGTACTTCCCCAAAGGGGGAAGAGAGATCGGCGATGGTACCGCCTCCCCGGCTCGAACGGGGGACCTCTAGATCCACAATCTAGCGCTCTAACCAGCTGAGCTAAGGCGGCCTCACGGCGCGGCTCGGTGTAGAGGCGAAGGCGTGGGCGATCAAGCATCGCCGGGACATCGCCCTCCGCCCGAAAAACCCCGGAGGTCGCCCTCCGGGGTTGGCCTTTCGGCTATTGGCTACTCTTTGGGAGCGGGATTGAAGCGGATCGGAATATTGATCCTGCCGCCATCGACGGGCGCGCCGTCGCGGGTCTTGGGCCGCATCTTGAACAGGTGGGTCATCTTGAGGGCCGCCGAACCGAACTCCTGATCGGATGGATCCTCGGACACCACCGAACAGTCGGCCAGGGTGCCTTTGGCGGTCACCGTGCAGGTCACCTCCGCGCGACCGCCGATCTGCAAGCGGTCGGCGCGCTCTGGGTAGTATTTCTGGAAGTCGTCGCCGTTGGGCTTGGACAGCCAGTCGGGATTGGAGATCACGGTCGGGCGCGGCGGCGGCTCTTTCACCGGCGCGGCTATGATCGGCGGCGCGGGCGGGGCCGGCTTGGGCCGTTCCACCGGCGCGATGAAGAGCGGCGGCGGGGCCGGGATGTTCGGCGCCACCACGGCCGGCGGCCGGGGCTGAACCGGCGGCGGCGGCGGCAGGTTCTTCGGCGGCGGCGGCGGCGGCGGGGGTGGCGGCGGTGGCGGGGGCGGATGAATCAGCTGGGCGTTGGTCTTCTCGTCGGCATAGGACTTGAAGGTGGTGTGGAACTTCCACTGGTAGAGATAGTAGCCGATGATGCCATGGAACAGCGCCGCGAAGGCGATGGCGGCCCAGACGCCATTGTTGCGGCGCGGGCGCGGGATGTCGAACGGGTTGTGCGCCGGATGGGCGAGATCGGGCGGCGATGGAGCGGTCGCGGCGGGAGTCTCGGTCATTTCTTCAGCCCGGACTTGTCTTCGCCCACCAGGGCGACGCTGTAGAAGCCGTTATCCTGAAGCTTGTTCATCACGGCCATGAAATCCTGGTAGGGCAGATCCTCGTCGCCGCGGATGAAGATCCGCTCCTTGGAGGGATCGCGGGTTCCCACCGCCGCCTTCAGGTCGGCCCCGAGGGTATCGAGGTCGGAAGCGTTGTCCTGAATGAAGACGCGCCCATCCTTCTTGACCGAAATATACACCGGCGTCGGCGGATTCTTGGCCGGCTTGGCCGCCGCCGGCGGCAGTTTCACCTTGATCGTCACGCTGGCCAAGGGGGCGGCCACCATGAAGATGATGAGCAGCACCAGCATGACGTCCACGAACGGGGTGACGTTGATCGAGGCGTTCTGGGCGACGTCGTAGCGGCCGCCGCTTGGCCCTGAGAGTTTCGCGGCCATGCGCCTTACGCTCCCTTGTCGAGCTGCCGGGAAATGGCGTTGATCAGCTCGGCGACGAAGCCCTCGGACCGGGCCCCAGAACTGGTGATCTGGGTCTGGAAGTAGTTGGAGAACACCACC
>JBBRQW010000016.1:0-43648 GCA_038225765.1 Caulobacterales bacterium
AAGAAGGTGCGCGTCGCCAAGACCACCGGGGAGGTGATCAATGGCTGAGACCGCTTACGAGCCGCGGATGAAGTCGGAATACCGTCAGCGCATCCGCAAGGTGCTGAAGGACCAGTTCGGCTATTCCAACGAGATGCAGATCCCCAAGCTCGACAAGATCGTCGTCAACATGGGGATCGGCGAGGCCGTGGCCGATTCCAAGAAGATCGCCTCGGCGATGAAGGATCTGGGGGCCATCACCGGCCAAAAGCCCCTGCCGACCAAGGCCCGCACCTCCATCGCCGCCTTCAAGCTGCGCGAAGGCATGGTCATCGGCGCCAAGGTCACCCTGCGCAAGGACCGGATGTATGAGTTCCTCGACCGCCTGATCACCGTCGCCCTGCCCAGGGTGAAGGACTTTCGGGGATTGAAGCCGACCAGCTTCGACGGCCGCGGCAACTACGCCCTGGGCCTCAAGGAGCATCTGGTGTTCCCCGAGATCAACTACGACGAGATCGATCAGGTCTGGGGCATGGATATCATCGTCTGCACCACCGCCAGGACCGATGAGGAAGCGCGTGCGCTCCTCAAGGAATTCCAATTCCCGTTCACCACTCCATAGACGGGACAGAAAGATTTAATCATGGCCAAGAAGAGCGCCGTCAATCGTAACGAAATGGTCCGCAAACTGGTCAAACAGTTCGCCGCCAAGCGCAAGGCGCTGAAGGACACCGCCGAGAACGAGGCGTTGTCGCTGGAAGAGCGCTTCGACGCCCGGCTGAAGCTTGCCGCGCTGCCGCGCAACTCCGCGCCCAGCCGTATCCGCAACCGATGCGAGGTGACCGGGCGCCCGCGCGCCTTCTATCGAAAATTGAAAATGAGCCGCATCGCCCTGCGCGACCTGGGCTCGTCCGGCCAGATTCCCGGCCTCGTGAAGTCGAGCTGGTGAGGAGGGCTTAACCATGGTCAACGATCCCATCGGCGACATGATCGCCCGCATCAAGAACGCCGCCATGCGCAAGCGCGCCAAAGTGCTCACGCCGGCCTCGCGGATGCGCGAACGGGTTCTGGGCGTCCTCCAATCGGAGGGCTATATCCGCGGTTTCGTGCTGGTTCAGCACCCAGGCGCCTTCCCCGAATTCGAGATCGAGCTCAAATATTTCGACGGCGAGCCGGTGATCGCCGAGATCGCTCGGGTGTCCAAGCCGGGACGGCGCGTCTATTCGGGCATCGGCGATCTGAAACCGGTGAAGAACGGCCTGGGCATTTCGATCCTGTCGACGCCCAAGGGCGTGATGTCCGACACCGCCGCGCGCGACGCCAATGTCGGCGGCGAAGTTCTCTGTCAGGTGTATTGAGATGTCCCGGATCGGCAAGAAAGCGATTTCCATTCCCGCCGGCGTCACCGTCGCCGTCGAGGGCCAGAGCGTCACGGTGAAAGGTCCCAAGGGCGAACTTTCTTGGACCGTCAGCGACGATATCGCGGTCAAGCACGAGGCGGGCGAGATTTCCTTCAACCCGCGCGACGAGAGCACCCGGGCGCGGGCCATGTGGGGCCTCTCGCGCACCCTGGTGAACAATATGGTGGTCGGGGTCACGGACGGCTATCAGCAGACCCTCGAGTTGGTGGGCGTCGGCTATCGGGCGGCGCTGAAGGGCCAGTCCCTGGCCATGCAGCTCGGGTTTTCGCATGAGGTGGATATCGCGCCGCCCGCCGGCATCGCCTTCGCCGTGCCCCGCCCGGTGGAGGTCAGGATCGCCGGCATCGACAAGCAGCTGGTGGGCGAGACGGCGGCCCGCATCCGCAAGATCCGCCCCCCCGAACCCTACAAGGGCAAGGGCGTCCGCTACGCCGGCGAAAAGGTTCGCCGCAAGGAAGGCAAGAAGAAGTAGGTCATGGCGCTTTCAATCCGCGATACGGCCAAGCACCGGGCGCGCCGCGTCCGCCGGCGCCTGAAGAGCCTGGCCGGCGGCCGGCCACGCCTGTCGGTGTTCCGTTCGGCCAAGAACATCTACGCCCAGGTCATCGACGACCGCGCCGGCGTCACCCTGGCCGCCGCCTCCTCTCTGGAAACCGGCAAGGACGCCAAGGGGTCGGACAAGGGCGCCGCCGCCAAGGTCGGGGCTCTGGTGGCCAAGCGGGCCATCGACAAGGGCGTGGGAGACGTGGTCTTCGACCGCGGCGGCTACATCTATCATGGCCGGATCAAGGCGCTCGCCGACGCGGCCCGTGAAGCCGGCCTCAATTTCTAAGGAAAAAGCGAACATGGCCCGTGGCGAACAACAGCGCGGCGGCGGCGATCGCCGCGACCGGCGCGACCGCAACAAGCCCGAGGAACGCGGCGAAGGCGACATCGTCGAAAAGCTGGTTCATATCAACCGCGTGGCCGCCACGGTGAAGGGCGGCCGGCGCTTTTCCTTCGCCGCCCTGATGGTGGTCGGTGATCGGAAGGGCCGGGTCGGCTTCGGCCACGGCAAGGCGCGCGAGGTGCCCGAGGCGATCCGCAAGGCGACCGAGGAAGCCAAGAAGTCGATGATCCGGGTGCCGCTCCGCGAATCGCGCACCCTGCACCACGACGGCGCCGACCGCTGGGGCGCCGGCAAGATCATGATGCGCTCGGCCCCGGCCGGCACCGGCGTGATCGCCGGCGGTCCCATGCGCGCCATCCTGGAGACCCTGGGCGTCCAGGACGTGGTCGCCAAGTCGGTGGGCTCGTCCAACCCCTACAACATGATCCGCGCCACCTTCGAGGCCCTGAAGGTCCAGGCGTCGCCCCGCCAGGTCGCCGCCAAGCGCGGCAAGAAGGTCGGCGAAATCGTCGGCCGGCGCGCCGACGGCGCGGGCGACAGCGCGGAAGTCTAGAGGACACGATCATGGCAAAGGTAACCGTTCGCCAAACCGCCAGTCCCATCCGGCGCAAAGCCGATCAGCGCGCCACGCTGGTTGGGCTCGGCCTCAACCGCATCGGCCGCACCGCCGTGCTGGAAGACACCCCATCGGTCCGCGGCATGATCGCCAAGGTCGCCCACATGGTCGAGGTGGTGGGCTAGCCCACCACCCTTCATTCAGCCGAGTCGGGCCGCTCGCCCGGCGACATATCTCTTAAAGGAGAGGCGCAAATGACTAAACTTAATGAGCTTTCCCCCCGGCCAGGTTCGACGAAGAAACGCATGCGCGTGGGCCGCGGCCCGGGCTCTGGCAAGGGCAAGACCGCCGGTCGTGGCGTTAAGGGCCAGAAGGCCCGCTCGGGCGTCGCCATCGCCGGTTTCGAGGGCGGCCAGATGCCGCTGCACATGCGCATGCCCAAGCGCGGCTTCAACAATCCTTTCGCCAAGGAATTCGCCGAGGTGAATTTCTGGCGCCTGGAGCAGGCGATAGCGGCGGGCCGTCTCGATCCGAAAAAGCCCATCGACGGCGCGGTCCTGGTGGCCGCCGGCATCGTTCGCCGCCGCAAGGACGGGGTGAAGCTGTTGGGCAAGGGCGAACTCACCTCCAAGCTCGACATCACCGTCTACGCCGCCTCGGCGGCGGCCCGCGCGGCGGTGGAAAAGGCCGGCGGCAAGCTCACCGAGACCAGGCCCGCCCCCAAGGCCTCCGCCGAAGCCTAGGGCGCGCGGCGATTTCGGCCTCGCTTGCCGGCCGCCGGCGTCCTATCTGTTGAACCGCGCGCACCAGTCCAAAGGGAAATGAATGGCTTCGGCCGCCGAACAACTCGCCGCCAATATGAACTTCGGCGCCTTTCAGAAGGCGACGGAGCTTCATAAGCGCATCTGGTTCACCCTGATCGCCATGGTGATCTACCGGCTGGGAACCTACATCCCCATCCCCGGAATCAACGCGATCCAGTTCGCCGCGGCGTTCGGCAAGCAATCGGGCGGCATCCTGGGCATGTTCAACATGTTCTCGGGCGGCGCGGTGTCGCGCATGGCGATCTTCGCCTTGAACGTCATGCCCTACATCTCCGCCTCGATCATCGTCCAACTGCTGCAGACGACCTACCCGCCCCTGGAGAAACTGCACAAGGAGGGCGGCGAGGCCGGTCGCAAGCAGATCAATCAGTACACCCGTTACCTGACCGTGTTTCTGGCGGTGTTCCAGTCGTTCGGGATCGCCGTGGGCCTGTCCAACAGCCCCGGCATCGTCGATCAGCCGGGCATCTTCTTCATCCTCTCCACGGTGGTGACGCTCACCGGCGGCACCATGTTCCTGATGTGGCTGGGCGAGCAGATGACCAGCCGCGGCGTCGGCAACGGCGTTTCGCTGATCATCTTCGCCGGCATCGTGGCGCGGCTGCCGGTCGGGATATGGAACCTGCTGCAGGAAGCGCGCCTGGATTCGTCCAAGACCGGGGTAATCTTCGGCTACCTCGCCCTGGCGGTGGTGGTCATCCTGTTCATCGTGTTCATGGAGCGCGCCCAGCGCCGGCTGCTCATCGTCTATCCCAAGCGCCAGGTCGGCAATCGGCTGATGGGCGGCGAGAACTCCTTTCTGCCCCTGAAGATCAACGTCTCGGGGGTCATTCCGCCGATCTTCGCCTCGTCCCTGCTGTTGCTGCCGGCCACCGCCCTGGGCTTCTTGTCCAGCGCCAAGCTGCCCGATTGGGCCCAGTGGCTGCCGCTGGCGGTGGGGCAGATGACCCACGGCAAGCCGCTGTTCATAACCGCCTACGGCCTGTTGATCATCTTCTTCTGCTTTTTCTACACCTCGGTGGTGTTCAACCCGGACGATACGGCGGAGAATCTGCGCAAGTACGGCGGCAATCTACCCGGCATCCGGCCGGGCAAGCGGACGGCGGAATACATCGACTATGTGCTGACCCGCCTGACCCTCATCGGGGCGATCTATGTCGCCATGGTCTGCCTGCTACCCGAGCTCTTGGCCGGCCCCAATGGAGCCTACGCGTTTGGCGGCACGTCGATCTTGATCGTGGTGTCGGTGACCATGGACACGGTGGCCCAGATCCAGTCGCACCTGCTGGCTCACCAGTACGAGGGGCTGATCAAAAAGTCGAAACTGCGGGGCGGCCGGCGGTAGGCTAGGGAAATGGCTCGAGCGCGCGTGAGTCGCGGCGGTCTGGGGGGAGCATGAATCTGATTCTGTTCGGCCCGCCGGCGGCGGGCAAGGGGACCCAGGCCCGGCGGCTGGTCGAGACCCGAGGCATGGTTCAACTCTCCACCGGCGACATCCTGCGCGCCGCCATCGCCTCGGCTTCAACCCTCGGACGGCGGGTCGAAGGCATCATGCAGCGCGGCGACCTGGTCCCCGACGACATCGTCATCGGCCTCATCGAGGATCGGCTGCCCGAACTGGACGCGGCGGGGGGGGCGATCTTCGACGGCTTTCCGCGCACCTTGGCCCAGGCCGAGGCCCTCGACGCCATGCTTCACCGGCGTGACCACCGGATCGATCTGGTTATCCGCCTGAAGGTCGATGACGCGGCGCTCAAGGCGCGGGTGGCTGGCCGGTTCGCCCAATCGGCGCGGCCAGACGACAATCCCGCCGCCTTCGAACAGCGCCTGATCGCCTACAACCGCGACACCGCGCCCCTGCTTTCCTACTACCGGACTCACGATACCCTGGTGGAACTGGATGGCATGGCGCCGGTGGAAGCGGTGGCGGTCGCCATCGACGCGGCTCTGGACGGGACCTAGGCTCGAAAGGGCTCAAGCGGCGTATTTTTTGGGTCTTTCCCCGCCGCCGCCATTGACCGCGTTCAAACAATACCTATAACAAGACCCTTCCGCGAAAGGGCGCGATCGGCGCGCCGGCCACCGCCGCTATACGCAGCGGGGCCGGGTGCGCTTTTCGCGCTTATCGGCGTGACCAGGAGAACAGCTGCGTGGCCCGTATCGCCGGCGTCAACATTCCGACCAACAAGCGCGTCGTCATCGCGTTGCAGTACATTCACGGCATCGGCCAGGCCAAGGCGCGCCAGATCGTCACCAAGGTCGGGATCGACGACGGTCGCCGCGTCAATCAGCTCACCGACCAGGAAGTAATCCACATTCGCGAGGCCATCGACCGCGACTATCAGGTCGAGGGCGATCTTCGCCGCGAGACGGCGGTCAACATCAAGCGGCTGATGGATCTGGCCTGCTATCGCGGCCTGCGTCACCGCAAGGGCCTGCCGGTTCGCGGCCAGCGCACCCACACCAACGCCCGCACGCGCAAGGGCCCCGCCAGGCCGATCGCCGGCAAGAAGAAATAAGAAAGCCCCTCAATGGCCAAGGAACCGGCGCGCGTCAAAAAGCGCGAGCGAAAGAACATCACCTCGGGCGTGGCGCATGTGAACGCCTCGTTCAACAACACCATGATCACCATCACCGACGCCCAGGGAAACGCCATTTCGTGGTCCAGCGCGGGCGCCATGGGCTTCAAGGGATCGCGCAAATCGACCCCTTACGCCGCCCAGATGGCCGCCGAGGACGCCGGCAAGAAAGCCGCCGAACACGGGGTGAGAACCCTGGAGGTCAATGTGTCGGGACCGGGTTCGGGCCGTGAATCGGCCCTGCGCGCCCTCCAGGCCGCCGGCATGACCATCACCACCATCCGCGATGTCACACCCATTCCCCATAACGGTTGCCGCCCGCCCAAACGTCGGCGGGTCTAGAGCCGCACGTCCCCTCTCTTCATCGCCGGCCCGATCCCCCGCGGCCGGCGAAGCCGCGTTGTTGCTAGGATACCGCCCGTGATCGAAAGAAACTGGAACGAACTCATCCGCCCCGAAAAGCCGATGATTGAAACTGGAGCGGACGGGACCCGCAAGGCGCGCATCGTCGCCGAGCCGCTGGAGCGCGGCTTCGGCGTCACCCTGGGCAACTCCCTGCGCCGGGTGCTGCTGTCTAGCCTGCAGGGCGCGGCGGTCACCGCGATCCAGATCGACGGCGTCGTTCACGAATTCTCCTCTCTCGAGGGGGTGCGCGAGGACGTGGTCGATATCGTCCTCAACATCAAGCAACTCGCCCTGCGCATGCACGCCGAGGGCCCCAAGCGCATGACCCTGCGCGCCACCGGCCCGGGCGCCGTCACCGCCGGCCAGATCGAAGCGCCGTCGGACATTGAAATCCTCAACCCCAAGCATGTCCTCCTGACTCTTGACGAGGGCGCCTCGGTGCGCATCGAATTCACCGTCCAGAACGGCAAGGGATATGTACCGTCCGAAAAGAACCGACCCGAGGACGCGCCCATCGGCCTGATCGCGGTGGACGCTCTCTACAGCCCGGTCAAGCGGGTGGCCTACCGGGTCGAGCCGACTCGCCAGGGCCAGAGCCTCGACTACGACAAGCTGATCATGGAAGTGGAAACCAACGGCGCGGTGTCGCCGGTGGACGCGGTGGCCTACGCCGCCCGCATTCTCCAGGACCAACTCCAGGTATTCATCACCTTCGACGAGCCCAAGAAGAAGCTGGACGGCGAGGCCAAGCCGGAACTGCCGTTCAACCCGGCTCTGCTCAAGAAGGTCGATGAACTCGAACTCTCCGTGCGTTCGGCTAACTGCCTGAAGAACGACAACATCGTCTACATCGGCGATCTGATCCAGAAGACCGAGGGCGAGATGCTCCGAACACCAAATTTCGGCCGCAAATCATTGAACGAGATCAAGGAAGTGCTGGCTAACATGAACCTTCACCTGGGGATGGACGTGCCCAACTGGCCGCCGGAAAACATCGACGACTTGGCCAAGAAATTCGAGGAGCAGGCCTAAACTCTGTTATACGGCTCGTCGCGAGACGAGCCCGGCCTTCCTTTTAAGGAGAGATTGACATGCGTCATGGTTACGCGCGCCGCAAACTGGGCCGCACCTCGGCCCATCGCACCGCCATGTTCGCCAACATGTCGGCCAGCCTGATCAAGCACGAGCAGATCGTCACCACCCTGCCCAAGGCCAAAGAGTTGCGCCCCTTCGTCGAAAAGCTGGTGACCCTGGCCAAGCGGGGCGATCTGCATGCGCGGCGCCAGGCCATCTCCCAGGTCCGCGACATCGCTCAGGTGGGCAAGCTGTTCGCCACCCTGGGCCCCCGATACAAGACCCGCGCCGGCGGCTATATCCGCGTCCTCAAAGCCGGCTTTCGCCACGGCGACAACGCCCCCATGGCGGTGATCGAGTTCGTCGATCGCGACATCGCCGCCAAAGGGCTGGACAGCGGGCCGGTGCCCGAGGTGTCGGCCACCTAATCTCCGTTCACCGCGGGAGGTCTATCCGCGCGCCTTTCGCACAAAGACGCTTGACACAATAATTGCTTCTATCGTTAATTATTGCGACTACGATCATTCTCTCTCGGATAAGGCCCGTGGCCGCGATCATGCCCACGGTCTTCTACCGCGACCCGATGGCCGCCCTCAGGTGGCTGGAGACGGCGTTCGGGTTCGAGACCAGCCTCTTGGTGACCGACGAGGCGGGCAAGGTCGGCCACGCGGAGATGGCTTGGGGCGACGGGGCGGTCGGCGTCGGCGGCGAATTCGCCAGCCCCGAACTGCTCGGCCCGGCGAGAATGGTGAGCCCGCTGGCTCTCGGCGGCGCGGCCAGCCAGTTCATCCATGTGGAGGTGGAGGCGGACATCGACGCCCACTGCGCGCGCGCCAGGGCGGCGGGCGCCACGATCACCCAGGAACCGGCCGACCAGTTCTACGGCGCGCGCACCTACCGCGCCCTCGATCCCGAGGGCCATGTGTGGAACTTCCGCCAGCCGATCGCCGAAATTCCCAGCCCCGCGCTGGAAAAGGCCCGCGGCCTCACCATCCGCACATCCCTCGACTAGCCGGAGAGTCTCCCATGTCCGACCGACCCACCCTGATCTCCGCCCTCAGTTATCGCGACCCGCGCGCCGCCCTGGCCTGGCTCGAACAAGCCTTCGGCTTCGAAGTCGCCATGCTGATCGAGGGGCCGGACGGCGGCGTCGCCCATTCGGAGATGCGGTTTGGCAATGGCATGGTCATGGTGGGTTCCGAATGGAGCGCCGATCACAAGAGCCCGGCCTCCTTGGCCGGCAAGAACACCCAGTCGGTCCATATTCAGATCGAAACCGACGTCGACGCCCATTGCGAGCGCGCCCGCGCCGCGGGGGCGGAGATCACCACGGAGCCGGCCACCCAGTTCTACGGCGACCGCACTTATCGCTGCCGCGACCTGGAGGGGCACATCTGGACCATCGGCCAGACGGTGACGGCGGTTTCGCGCGAAGAGGCCGAGCAGGCGAGCGGCCTGAAGATCACCGGATGGGTGTGACGGCGTCCATCGACCGCACCTTGGCCGCCCTGGCCGACCCGCATCGACGCGCGGTGGTCGAGCTGTTGGGCGAGCGACCGCGGGCGGCGGGGGACCTAGCCCGCGCGGTCGGCCTCGCCCCGCCGGCCATGAGCCGCCATCTGCGCACCCTGCGCCAAAGCGGCATCGTGGCGGATTCCCACCCGGACTTCGACGCGCGGGTGCGGGTCTATTCACTGAAGGCCGGGCCGATGATCGAATTGATGCGCTGGCTCGAGGAAACCGAGCGGCTGTGGAGCGAACAGCTCGCCGCCTTCAAGGCCCATGTCGAACACGCGCCCGTCGAACAGGCGCCGGTAAAACGGGCGCCTGGGGGGTGAGTTCGCGCGTTCTGGTCGCCCTGCGGGTCAAAACCACGCCGGCCCGGGCCTTTGAGGCCTTCACCGCCGATATCGGAACGTGGTGGCGGCCGAACCCGATTTTCGCCTTCACACCGCGCGATCCCGGCGTCCTGTCGTTCGAGCCGGGGGAGGGGGGGCGTCTCATCGAAACCCGGCCGGGCGGCAAGGTGTTCGAGATCGGCCGGATCCACGCCTGGGAGCCGCCGGCGCGATTGGCCTTCGGCTGGCGCCAGGCGACCTTCGCCGAGGATCAGGCGACGGAAGTGGAAGTCCGTTTCGAGGCGGTGGGCGAGGAGACGCGGGTCACCGTCGAACACACCGGCTGGGACACCGTGCCGGCCGCCCACGTCGCCCGCCACGGCTTTCCGGACGCGGTTTTTCTGCGTCGCCACGCCGAATGGTGGCAAATCCTTCTGGCCTCGTACAAAGAGAGCTTCGACGCGGGCGAGGGCCGGACAGGATGAGCGACCAAACACCGGACGGGACGGGGAAGGCGCCGCGCGCCGCCGCCTTCGGCTTCATCTTCGCCACCGCTCTGATGAACGCCGTCTCGTTCGGCATCATGATCCCCATCCTGCCCAACCTCATCAAGCAGATGGCCGGCGGCGACACCGCCTCGGCGTCCGAATGGAACGTCCTTTTCGCCACCACCTGGGGGGCCATGCAGTTCCTGATCGGGCCGGTCCTGGGCATGTTGTCGGATCGTTATGGGCGCCGGCCGGTCCTGCTGATCTCGATCTTCGGCCTCTTTGTCGACTTCCTGTTCATGGCCTTCGCCCCGACCCTGGCCTGGCTCTACGTGGGCCGGATCCTGAACGGCATGACCGCCTCCAGCTTCTCCACCGCCAACGCCTATGTGGCCGACATCACGGCGCCCGACCGCCGGGCCCGCAACTTCGGGATGATGGGATCGGCTTTCGGCTTCGGCTTCGTGATCGGGCCGAGCCTGGGCGGGGTGCTGGGCGAGATCAGCCTGCGCCTGCCGTTCATCGTCGCCGCCGGCCTTTGCCTGATCAACTGGATTTACGGATTCCTCGTGCTGCCCGAATCCCTACCCCCCGAGCGGCGGACGCCGTCGATGAACTGGCGCCGCGCCAATCCCCTGGGCGCCCTGGCCTTCCTGCGCGAGCGCGGCGAACTCCTGGGCCTGGCCGCCGTCGGTTTTCTCTTCCAGCTCGCACAGGTTGTCCTGCCGACCATCTTCGTCCTCTACACTGGCTACCGCTACGGCTGGACGCCGGCCATCCTGGGTTTCACCTTCATGGCCACCGGCGCCGCCATGATCGTGGTCCAGATGTTCTTCGTCGGGCCTGTGGTGCGGCGGATCGGCGAGCGCGGCGCGGTCCTGATCGGGGCGGGGGTGGGGGCGCTCGGCTTCGTGATCTACGCCCTGGCCCCGTCAGGCCTGATCTACCTGATGGCCATACCGGTCTTCGCCGCCATGGGCTTTCTCCAGCCGGGCCTTCTGGGCCTTATGAGCCGACGGGTCGGGCCGGCCCACCAGGGCCAGCTTCAGGGGGCCAACCAGAGCCTGCAGGGGATCGCCTCGATTCTCGGCCCGCCTCTCTTCGGCCTGACCTTCGCCTGGTCGATCCGTCACGAGGCCAGCCTGCATCTGCCCGGCCTGGCGATCCTGGTCGCCGCCGGCCTGCTGGGCCTCGCCTTTTTGCTCTCTCTGCGCGTGGCCAGGCCTCTCGCCGCCGCCGCGCCGGCGGTGGCCTGAGGCGGACGGCGGGACGACGGCCGCCTTGATCCCGCCGAATCCATGATCGACATACGGCCTGTCGAAACCACCCGCCGGACACCTCATGAACCCCTGCCGCGCCCTGTTTCCCGCCCTCGCCCTCCTGGCCGCCTGCTCCGGACCCGCTCCGGCCAGCCGGGCGCAGAGCGCCGCCCTGGACGACGGCGGCCCGCTGCCCGCGCCGCGCCGCGTTCCCCCCGATCTGGCGACCATGAAGTTATCCTTCGCGCCTATCGTGCGGCGAGCCGCGCCGGCGGTGGTCAACGTCTATTCGCGGCGCGTGGTGCGAGCCCAGGTCGATCCCTTCTGGGGCCTGTTCGCCGGCGGCGGCCTGACCCGCGACCGGGTGGAGCAGTCGCTGGGCTCGGGCTCGATCGTGCGCGCCGACGGGGTGATCCTCACCAATCACCACAACATCGAGAACGCCCAGGAGATCATGGTGTTGACCGCCGACCGCCGCGAGTGGCCGGCCAGGGTGCTCCTGGACGACGCCAGGGCCGATCTGGCGGTCTTGAAGGTCGATACCAAGGGCGAGCGCCTGCCGACCATCGCCATCGACGCCGCCGCCAGCCCCCAGGTCGGCGATTTGGTGCTGGCCATCGGCGACCCGTTCGGGGTCGGCCAGACGGTGACCAACGGCATCGTCTCGGCCCTGGCCCGCTCCGACGTGGGGATCAGCGACTATTCCTTCTTCATCCAGACCGACGCGGCTATCAATCCCGGCAATTCGGGCGGGCCGCTGGTGGACATGGACGGCGATCTGATCGGGGTGAACACCGCCATCGTGTCGGGTTCGGGAACCTCCTCGGGGGTCGGTTTCGCCATTCCCGCCGTCATGGCCAAACAGGTGGTGAGCGCGGCGCTGGGCGGCGGCCACGCCGTGGTGCGCCCCTGGCTGGGGGCCAAGACGCAGGGGCTGACCGGCGACATGGCCAAGGGCCTGGGCCTCGCCACGCCTCAGGGCGTCGTGGTGACCGACGTTTGGCCAGGCGGCCCGGCCGCCAGAGCCGGCCTTGGCCAGGGCGATGTCATCGTATCGGTGGACGGCCAGGCCATCAACGACGACGCCGGCCTCAACTACACCGTGGCCACCCGCGGGGCCGGCGACGCCCTTTCCCTGGTGGTGCGCCGGGGCGGCGGGCCGCCGCGCACCCTCACCGCCCGCATCGAGGCGCCGCCGGCCACCCCCGCCCCCGACCTTCGCACCCTTACCGGCCGCAATCCCCTGGCCGGGGCCACCGTCGTTAATGTCTCGCCGGCCGCCGCCTATCGCTACGGCGTCGATCCGTTCGGCCCCCAGGGGGTGCTGGTGACCGCCGTCGCCGGCGGTTTCGCCCAGCAGATCGGTCTTCAGCCCGGCGACTTCATCCGTGAGATCGACGGCCGCAAGATCGCCTCGACCGCCGACCTAGCCGGGGCCCTGCGTGGCGGTTCCGGCGCCTGGACCCTCGCCATCCAGCGCGGCGACCGGGTGATCACGGCGCGCTTCCAGGGGTAGGGGCCGCCTCGGCCGAGGCGATGGCGCCAATGCTCACCGCCGCCAATCTCGCCATCTGGATCGTCGCCGCCCTGGCCGCGGCGGGCGTGGTCGCGCGCCCGTTCCGCCTGCCCGAAGCGACTTGGGCGGCTGGCGGGGCGGCGCTTCTGGTGCTGGCCGGGCTTCTGCCGTTCGGCGCCGCCGTCACGGCGGTCGGCAAGGGGACCGGGGTCTACCTGTTTTTGGGCGGCATGATGCTTCTCTCCGAAACCGCCCGGCGCGAGGGGTTGTTCGATTGGGCGGCGGCCCGGGCGGTGAACGCCGCCCGGACTTCGCCGCGTCGCCTGTTTCTGATGATCTACGGCGTCGGCGTGCTGGTGACGGCGTTCCTTTCCAACGACGCCACCGCGGTGGTGCTCACGCCGGCGGTCTATGCAGTCGCGAAGAAGGCCAAGGTCGAACCGCTGCCCTTTCTTTTCGCCTGCGCTTTCGTCGCCAACGCCGCGGGCTTCATCCTGCCGATCTCCAACCCGGCCAATCTGGTTCTTTACGGCGGCCACCTCCCGCCGCTCGGACAGTGGCTGGCCAGGTTCGCATTGCCGTCCGCCGTCTCCATCGCGGCGACATTCTTCGTGCTGCGCTGGCTCGAGCGCGACAGGTTGACCGGCGTCTGCGCGGGCGAGGTCGATCGGCCGCAACTCTCCGCCGGTGGCTGGACGGCCCTGGCCGGGATCGGGGTGACCGCCTTGGGACTCATGGCGGTGTCGGCCCTGGGCCTGGGACTGGGGCCACCCACCGCCGCGCTCGGCGCGCTGACCACCCTGGCGGTGGCGGCGCGCCGCCGCGCCTGGCCGATACCGGTATTGAGGGGCGTCTCCTGGGGCATACTGCCCCTGGTGGCGGGCCTGTTCGTGCTGGTGGCCGCCGTCGACCGCACCGGAGCGATCGCTCTTCTGGCCGGCGCCCTCAAATCGGCGGTCAAGGTGTCGGAACCGGCGGCGGCGGCGGCGGCCGGCGCCCTCATCGCCCTCGCCGACAACCTGATGAACAACCTTCCAGCCGGGCTCGTCGCCAGCACCGCGGTCGCTCAGGCGCACCCGCCGGCGCGGGTCATCGACGCCCTGCTGATCGGCGTCGATATCGGCCCCAACCTGTCGATCACCGGATCGCTGGCCACCATCCTGTGGCTGACCGCCATCCGCCGCGAAGGCGCTCGCGTCGGCTTCTGGCGATTTCTCAAGGCCGGCGCGCTGGTCATGCCGCCCGCTCTCATCCTGGCCCTGGCCGCCCGGCTCCTCTTGCCGTGAACGGGCGACGCCGCGAACGACCTAAGGGACCCGCACCACTTCGTTCTCGCCGGGCAGAACGGCGTGGCGCGCCTGGGGAACCTCGCCGGCCTTGGCTTTCCAGGCGTCGGCCGCTTCGATTTTGTCCTCGTCGGCCGTTCCCAGGGTTTCATAACGGTCGAATACGTAGGGCACGCCCTCCGAGCCCAGGGGCGAATTGCCATTGGCGACGTGAAAATGAAGGTGCGGCGCATCGGAATTGCCGGTGTTGCCAAGCAGGCCCAGGACCTGGCCGCGACGGACCTTGTCGCCCACCCGCACCTTCTGGCTGCCCGGCTGGAGGTGGGCGTAGAAGGCGTAGCGCCCGGCCCCCAGGTCGAGGACCAGATAGTTGCCGCCGACCGTCTCCAGGGTGATCGGCACGGCGCGCTTGTCGGAAGGTTCGTTCTCGGGAACGCCGTCGTGGGCGGCGCTCACCGTGGCGTCGGCCACCGCGATCACCTTCGTCCCGAAGCCATACCAGTTGGGGTTGATCGCCTTGTCGCCATGGAACAGCCGCCCGTCCGGGCCCAGTTTCACCCAGTCGATGGCGTAGCGCTGGGAGATTCTGGCCTTGCCATCGACCACGATGAGGGCGCGGCGATGGCCCGAGGTGTTGGAGGGGCCGTTGGCCGCCACCCAGTCACCTCCCTTGAAAGGAAAGCCTATGACCACCGGCGGCCGCGGATCGAGCGCCATCCGCCCTTCGATGGGGCTGGCGTCGTGCAAGGATTTGGCCGGCTCGACCGGCCCGGCGTCGGCGACGGTGAGACGCCAATCCAATGCGGCCGGCGCAGCGGCGCCGGCGGGCAGGGTGGTCTCCACATAGATGACCCCGAGGTTTCCCCCCGCCAATCGCCGGGGATCGGCGCCAGCTGTCCCGCGGCCCGGCTGATAGATGAGGGGGGCCAGGGCCGCGCCCTCGATGTCGCCCAAGACCGCGCCGCTGGCCGGATCGGAAATCCGCAGTTCGTCCAGCGAAATGTCGCGACGAGCATAACTTGTGAGATGGAGTTCGTAGAACAGCCGCAACGCGCCGCCGACCGGTACGGCGGCCGGGGCGATCGGCACGCTCACCTCCACCGGGGTCGCCGATGGCTTGGCGTCCGCCGCGAGGGCGCCGGGCGCCGCCATGATGGCGGCCAGCAGCGCGATCGGCGCGCATCGATCGAGTTTCCAGGTCATGAGATCCCCCTTGTCTGATACCCTTACACCATGAGCGACCTGTTTGAAGCGGCCGGTCTCACGCCGGAAGCGCCGCGCCCCCTGGCGGACCGGCTGCGGCCGCAGAGCCTGGACGAGGTGGTGGGCCAGGGTCACCTGCTGGGCCCCGACGGGCCGATCCGCCGCATGGCGCTGGCCCGGCGCCTGGCCTCGATGATCCTGTGGGGGCCGCCGGGGAGCGGCAAGACCACCATCGCTCGCCTGCTGGCCAAAGAGGCCGGTTACGAATTTCAGCAGCTCTCGGCGGTTTTTTCGGGCGTAGCCGATCTCAAGAAGGCCTTCGAGGCCGCCCGCCTGCGCCGCGCCGCCGGCCAGGCCACCCTGCTGTTCGTCGATGAGATCCACCGTTTCAACCGCGCCCAGCAGGACGGCTTTCTGCCCTTCGTGGAGCGGGGCGTCGTCACCCTGGTCGGCGCGACCACCGAGAACCCGTCGTTCGAACTCAACGGCGCCCTGCTGTCGCGCTGCCAGGTCTACGTCCTTGGGCGCCTGGGCGAGGCCGCCCTCGCCGCCCTGCTCGTCAAGGCCGAAACCTTCGAGGGCCGCCCCCTGCCGCTCGATCCCGCCGCCCGCGAAGCGATGATGATCATGGCCGACGGCGACGGGCGCTATCTGCTCAGCCTCGCCGAGACCTTGTTCAACATCGCGCCCGGCGCGCCGATGGACACCGCCGCCATGGGCCGGGTGCTGCAGAAGCGCAGCCCGGCCTACGACAAGGACCGCGAGGAGCACTACAATTTGATCTCCGCCCTGCACAAATCGGTGCGCGGCTCGGACCCCGACGCGGCGCTCTACTGGCTGGCGCGGATGCTGGAAGGCGGCGAGGACCCGCTGTTCATCGCCCGGCGCCTCGTCCGCATGGCCAGCGAGGATATCGGCGGCGCCGATCCGCTGTCTCTGCTGGTCACCACCGCCGCCAAGGACGCCTATGATTTTCTCGGCAGCCCGGAGGGCGAGCTGGCCCTGGCCCAGGCCTGCGTCCACATGGCCGCCGCCCCCAAGTCCAACGCCGTCTACACCGCCTTCAGCGCCGCCCGCCGCTTGGCCAGCCAGACCGCGTCGCTCATGCCCCCCGCCCACATCCGCAACGCCCCCACGCGCCTGATGAAGGACCTCGGCTATGGCAAGGGCTATCGATACGATCCGGACACCGAAGAAGGCTTCTCCGGCCAGGACTATTTCCCCGATGGCGTCGAGCGGCCGGTCTTCTACGCCCCGAAAGGCGAGGGCGCCGAGGCGCGGGTGAAAGAACGCCTCGACCGCTGGGCGGCGCTGCGGGCGAAGAAGGGTGGCTAGCCTCACCCCCACCGATATCGCCTTCGCCCGCTCCCTGGTGATCTTCGAGGATACCCACGTCCTGGCCCTGAACAAGCCGCCGGGCCTCTCCAGCCAGGGCGGCCGGATCGCCGCCCACACCCTGGACGATCTGCTGGCCGCCTTCGCCAAATCCAACGGCAAGCGCCCGCGCCTCGTCCATCGCCTGGACCGCGACACCTCCGGCGTCATCCTCACCGCCAAGATCCAACCGGCGGCGGCCTTTCTCGGCAAGGCGATGATGGCTCGGCGGATCGCCAAGACCTATCTGGCCATCGTCGCACCCGGCCCCCCCGACCCGCCGACCGGCGCGATAGAGGCGTCGCTGCGCCGCCACGAGGAGGGCAGGCAGGCCTATGTCCGTGTGTCGGCGGCGGATCATCCCGAGGCCCAGTCCGCCTCGACCCGCTACCGCACCCTGACGGCGAGCGACATCGCCGCCCTGGTCGAGCTTTCTCCCCGCACCGGGCGGATGCACCAGCTTCGCGTCCACCTGGCCTCCATCGGCCGGCCGATCGCCGGCGACGCCCGCTACGGCGGCGCCCTGGCCCTCGCTGGCGGCGCGGTCGCTCGGCTGATGCTCCACGCCGCCGCCCTGACCTTTCCCCATCCGGCCGGCGGCGAGCGATGCGTCGCCGCCCCGCCGCCGAGCGATTTTCTCGACCTGCTGGCGCGTTTGGGGTTATCTGGCCCTTGACCGCGGCCGCGAGGATCCTCCCATGACCAGGCTCGGACCGACCCAACCCGCCGCGCCGGATACGCACGCCGCCAATGTGCGCGACGAGGGGTCCGGGCGACTCCAAGTCCAGGTCTCCACCGGCGGTCAAACCTTTCCCGCCGACGAGCCGATGGAGGCGGGCGGCGGGGCGACCGGACCCAGCCCGCACGACCTGTTGGCCGCCGGACTGGCCGCGTGCACCACCATGACTTTGCGCCTCTACGCCGACCACAAGGCCTGGCCGCTGGCGGCCATCGGCGTGACCGTCGATCACCTTCGCCAGCCGGACGCCGCGCCGCCGGACCTCTTCCGCCGCCGGATCGCCCTGACCGGTCCCCTCGATCAAGCCCAGAAGGAGCGCCTGATGCAGATTGCCGACCGCTGCCCGGTCCACCGCACCCTCACCGCCGGGTCTCGCATCGAAACCGAGGCGGGCGGCTAGGGGCCTTGGAAAGGTTGTTGCTTGTCGCGGTCGGCGGCGCGGCTGGCTCCGTGGCCCGCTATCTGACCGGCGTGGCCGCTCTGCGCGTCATTGGACTGCGCGCGCCGTGGGCGAGCACCTCTATCGTCAATGTGGCGGGGGGCTGCCTGATGGGCCTCCTGATCGGCTATCTGGCCCATCGCGGTGGGGCGGGACAGGATCGGGCGCGGCTGTTTCTGGCGGTTGGCATGCTCGGCGGTTTCACCACGTTCTCGTCCTTTTCCCTGGACGCGGCCCTGATGATCCAAAGAAGGGACTATGGCGTGGCCGGCGCCTATGTGGTCGGGTCGGTGCTGCTTTCCATCGCCGCCTTGTTCGCCGGATTGGCGCTCGCTCGCCGCCTGTTCGCCTGATGGGCGAGGTGAGGATTCTGGCGGTTGGCGAGGCCGAGGACGGGATGCGGCTGGACCGCTGGCTGCGCCGGCGCTGGCCGCACCTGGGCCAGGCCCAGATCCACAAGCTGGCGCGCAGCGGCCAGCTCCGCCTCGATGGCGGCCGGGTCAAGGCCGACACCCGCCTGACCGCCGGCGCTCAGGTCCGCGTGCCGCCGCTGCCCGACGCCCCGCCGCGCGAGGCGAGGGAAGGCGTCTCCAGCCGCGACGCCGCCTTCGCCCGCGGCCTGGTCCTCTATGAGGACGGCGAGGTGCTGGTCCTGAACAAGCCGGCCGGCCTGGCCGTCCAGGGCGGGACCAAGACCACCCGCCATATCGACCGTCTGCTGAGCGTTTGGGGGGAGGGGGCCAATCGCCCGCGGCTGACCCACCGCCTCGACCGCGACACCTCCGGGGCGATGGTGCTGGGCAAAACCGCGACCGCCGCCGCCCAACTCGCCGCCGCCTTCGCCAAGCGCCGCGCTCACAAGACCTATTGGGCCATCGTCGAGGGCAATCCCCGCCCGGTCGATGGGACCGTGGACCTTCCGCTGGCCAAGACCGGCGCCCAGGATTTCGAACGGGTCACGCCGATCGACGCCAAGGATCCCAGGGCCAAACCGGCGGTCACCCAGTTCGTCACCTTTTCGCGCGCCGGCCCGCGCGCCGCCTGGCTGGCCCTGCGCCCCCTGACCGGCCGCACCCATCAACTGCGGGTGCACATGCTGGCCTTGGGCCACCCCATCCTGGGCGATCCCAAATACAATACGCCGGCGTCGATCGAGGCCTCCGGCCCCTTGAAGTTGCAACTTCACGCCCGCCGCCTGACCCTGCCCCATCCCTCGGGGGGCCAGATCGACATCGAGGCCCCGTTGAGCCCCGAGATGCGCGCCGGATTCGCCCGCTTCGGCTTCGATCCCCGCGAGGGCGACGGCGATCCGTTCACCCGGCCCAAACGGCGATAGGGAGGCTGGAACCGCCGCCCCTCGCAGTTCGTTGAAAGCGCGACGAACCGGGGAAAAAAGAGTCCATGGCCCACATCCTGTTGCATCCCATTCTTGGCCGCGCGATCGAGGTGGGGTCTCTGGCGGTTCGCTACGCCGATGGGACCGTCCAGGCCTACGGCGACGGTTCTGGGACCGCGGTTCGTGTCGCCCTCACCAACGCCGGCGCCCGCCGGATCGTGTTCAATCGGAGCCTGGGCCTGGGCGAAGCCTATATGAACGGCGACCTGGAGTTCGAGACGGGCGACATCTGGCGCCTCCTCGAGATCACCAGCGCCAACATGGCGCGCCGCCCGCCGGCCCGGCCGAGCAGCCTCGCCCGCGCCCTGCACAGCCTTCAGAGGCGCCTGCGGCAATGGAACGACCGCCGCGCGGCTCGGCGCAATGTCGCCCGTCACTACGACCTGCCAGAGGACCTTTATCGCGGCTTTCTGGGCGCCGACATGCAGTATTCCTGCGCCTATTTCGCGCACGACAACATGACCCTGGACGACGCCCAGGCCGCCAAGGCCGGTCACATCGCCGCCAAGCTCGATCTCGCGGAAAACCAGCGCGTCCTGGACGTCGGCTGCGGCTGGGGCGGCCTGGCCCTCGATCTGGCGGAACGGTTCGCCGTCAAGGTCACCGGCGTCACCCTTTCGGCCGAGCAACTGGCGGTGGCGCGGCGTCGCGCCGAGGACGCCGGCTTGGCGGGCCGCGTCCGCTTTTCCCTGACCGACTACCGCGACCTCACCGGGCCCTTCGACCGCATCGTCTCGGTGGGCATGCTCGAGCACGTCGGCGCCCCAAACTTCCGCGCCTATTTCGAACAGGTCGCCCGCCTGCTCACCGACGACGGAGTGGCCCTGGTCCACGCCATCGGCCGCATGGAGCCGCCCGGCGTCACCGATCCCTTCATCCGCAAATACATCTTCCCCGGCGGCTATATACCCTCGCTCTCCCAGGTCACCTCCGCCATCGAAGAGGCCGGCCTGTGGATAACCGACATCGAGATCCTGCGCCGCCACTACGCCGAGACCCTGCGCCATTGGCGCCTCAACTTCTGGTCGCGGCGCGCCGAAATGGCCGAGCGCCACGGCGAGCGCTTCTGCCGGATGTGGGAGTTCTATCTGGCCGGCTCCGAAAGCGCCTTCCGCTTCGGCGGCCTGTTCGTCTTTCAGATCCAGCTCGCCAAGCGATCCGACGCCCTGCCCATCGTCCGCGATTACATGCTGACGGCCGAAGCGCCGGCCGGTTTGCGGGAAGAGGCGCTGCGGCGGGCGTGAGGCGGCGCGCCTCGCACGTTGCTCCTGTCACCCTATTCTCCGGGTTACGGTGACACCGTATGAAATAAACCGGCGGTTTCGCCGTCATGGTCGCCCCGTGACTTGGGCACGCGCCTGCCTCGGGGCTGGGCGGGCCATGGGTTTACTTGCCAAAGTCCCGAAACTTACCCTTACCTGGGAGATCGGCAAGGGGTTTCATACAGTGTCACCGTAACCTCGTAACCCGTGGTTTCGCTAAGCCTCTACTTCCCCGTCCCGCCCAGTTCCCTCCCCAAAAACGCCACCGTGGCCTCGTCCGCCGCCAGCCAACTCTGGTGGCGGAGGAAGCCGTGGATCTCGTTGGGGATGACCAGTTCCTCGAACGGCACACCCCGATCCTCCAGCCGCCGCGCCAGATCGACCGTCTGCTGGAAGTCGACGTTGCGGTCGTCGTCGCCCTGGATCAGCAGCACCGGCGAGCGCCAGCGGGCGATGTCCGCGTCGGGTGAGGCGGCCCAGGCAACGATCCGCGCCTTGTCGCGGTCGCCCTGCTCAAACCGATCGGGCGGGGGCCCCAACTCGCGGGCGGCGTCGCGCCACCAGTCGTGGACGCCGTGCATATCGACCCCGGCCTTGAAGATGGCGGAGTCGCGGGCCAGGGCCAGGGCGGTGAGATAGCCGCCGTAGGAGCCGCCCCAGATGCCGATGCGGGCCGGATCGACCCCCGGCGTCGCCTGCAGAAAGCGGGCGCCGGCCACCACGTCCTGATATTCCGACGCGCCGGCCGGGCCGGCGTTCTCCGGGTGCTGAAAAGCCCGGCCGTAACCTATCCCCAGGCGGTAGTTGACCGACAGGACGGTGAAGCCGTGCGCCGCCAGATACTGGTTCACGCCATAGGCGTTGCTGTAATAGTCCATATAGTGCCAGCCGAGCAGCATCTGCCTGGGCGGCCCGCCGTGGACGAAGATCACCCCGGGCTGGGGTTTGGCGGCGTCGGCGTTCTGGAAAAGCTGGCCGTGCACGCTCGTCCCGTCGGCCGCTTTGAAGCTGACATATCGGGGCGTGACGAGAGCGCTTAGCGGAAAGTCCGCCGGCGTTCCGCCATCGTTCAGGGTCCGGCGCCCCGCGCCGTCCATGCCGACCAGGGCGACAAAGGGCGCCGCCCGCGCCCCGGCGGCGATGAAGGCGACGGTGCCCCCCGAAGCGCTTTGGGAGGCGGCGGCCGGGTAGGCCTCAAGGCCCTCGCCGGCGGTCAGGGCGGCGGGCTTTCCGCCGTCCACGGCCACGGCGAAGACGTGCCGCCGGTCGCCGTCGTCGGGCGTGTTCCCCGTGTTGGCGTCGTAGATCGCCAGGCGCCCGTCCAGGCTCATGCGCGCATGCTCGACCATGAAATCGCCGGGCGTCAGCAGTCTCGCCTCGCCGCCCGCCGCCGGGACGGCATAGAGGTGCGGCCAGCCGTCCAGTTCGGCCCGGAACACCAGCCGACCCTCGGCCGCCCACATCAAATCCGCCTCGCCGTCCATGTCGGGATAGGAGCCTTCCAAGGTCTTGGGACCGCGCCAGGCCGCCCCGCCGGCCCCGGTCGCCGCGTCGGCGGTCCAGATCGCCCACGGCTGCGGGATTTCCTTGAGGAGCGGCTCGGGCGGGCCGCCGTCGCCGGGCCGGCGGATGAAGGCGATCCTCGTCCCGTCCGGCGACCAGCGCGGCGAGGAATCCTTGGAGGTCGAGGGGGCCAGATAGAGGATGGCCCGATCCTTTCCAAAATAGACGCCGATGAAGGCGTGGTCGCCGCGATTGGAGACGAAGGCCAGGCGCGCCCCGTCCGGCGACCAGGCCAGGGATTCGTCGGTCCCCCGGTCGAAGAACAGCCGCTCGGCCTTGCCCTTGCCGCTCGTGGGCGCGGCCCACACCTGCTTGTCCTTGATGAAGGCCAGGGCGCCGCGGGCCGACAGCGCCGGCGCGTCCCCTTCGGCGATCTTGACCGGCGCGCCGCCGGGCAGGGCAACGGACCAGATGGTCACCGCCGGCGCCTCCGTTCCGGAAGCCGGGTTGGGGGCGAGGCCGCCTTCCGCCGGCCAGTTGGCGTCATGGTCGCCGCCGCGCACATAGGCGAGGCGCGCGCCGTCGGGCGAAAAGGTGAGCTGGGTCAGTTCCTGGCCGTCGTCGCCGCCGTAGCGCGTCACCTGGCGCGGCGTGAAGTCCGGGCCCCGCGCCACCCACACATTGCGCGCCCCGGCCAGATTACGCACCCAGGCGATGGCGTCGCCATGGTCGGCGGCGGTCAGATCGCTCTCGAAGGGATAGTCCAGCACCTGGGGCAGCGTGAACGCCCCCCCCGCCGCCGTCGCGGCGCCCGGCGCGGTCAGCGCCGCCACCATTGCCGTCCCCAAAGCCAGGCGAGCCAATTCGTTCATCGGCGAGTTCCTCATAGACCCTCGGTGGCTGCACCCGCCGGCCGAAGGCAAAAAAGCATTGAACCACAAAGCACACGAAGGGCGCGAAGATACGCACGAAGGACGGATTTGGCGCTTCGCGCGAAGCGCGATTCCTTCTTCTTCGTGTTGGTCTTTGTGCCCTTTGTGCGCTTCGTGGTTAAAACGGCGTTCGTCCGATCGCCCGACATTCCGCCGACCCGGAGAAATTTCCTCATGAAGTCGCCCATCTGCGAGATGCTGGGGATCGAGTTTCCCCTGCTGGCCTTCAGCCACTGCCGCGACGTGGTGGCCGCGGTCAGCCGGGCCGGGGGATTTGGCGTGCTGGGGGCGACCGCCCATTCGCCGGCCTCCATCCACCGGGAACTGGCCTGGATCGACGACCACGTCGGCGGCAAGCCCTATGGCCTGGATGTCCTGATCCCGGAGAACATGGCCACCGCAGGCGAGACCGGCGTCACCTACAACAGCCTCAAGGGCCGGGTGCCGGCCGCCCACCGCGCCTTCGCCCGCGATCTCCTGGCCAGGATCGGAGTCGAGGCGGCCGACCTCGTCGTCGCCGACGACCGGCCTCAGCCCTTCGATCCGGGCGAGGCCATGCGGGTGCTGGAGGCGGCCTTCGAACACCCCATCCGCCTGATCGCCAACGCCCTGGGCGTGCCGCCGCCGGCCATGATCGAGATGGGCCGCGCCCATGGCGTGCCGGTCGCCGCCCTGGTCGGGGCCAGGGAGCACGCCCTGCGCCAGGTCGCCGCCGGGGTCGATATCCTGGTCGTCCAGGGCACCGAAGCCGGCGGCCACTGCGGCGAGGTCACCACCCTGGTTCTGGTCCCCGAGGTGATCAAGGCCATCGCCCCCATCCGCGACGTGCCGGTGCTGGCCGCCGGCGGGATCGTGAACGGGGCCCAGATGGCCGCCTGCATGGCCATGGGGGCGGCCGGCGCCTGGACCGGCTCGGTGTGGCTGGCCACGGTGGAATCCGAGACCAGCGAGATCTTCCGCGAAAAAATGATCGCGGCCACCTCGAGAGACGCGGTGCGCTCGAAAAGCCGCACCGGCAAGCCGGCCCGCCAGCTCCGCTCGACCTGGACCCAGGCCTGGGAGGGCGATCCGGCCAGTCCGGGCGCCCTGCCCATGCCGCTGCAGAGCCTGATCAGCGAGAACGCCCTGCGCTGCGTCGACCGGGCCGCGGCGTCCGGCAACGCCGCGGCGCGCGACATGGTCACCTATTTCGTCGGCCAGGGCGTCGGCCTGATCGACAGCGTCCGTTCGGCCGGTCAGGTGGTCCAAGACTTCAAGGCGGAGTTCCTGGAGGCGGTGGAGCGGTTGGAGCGGCTGGTGGCGGAATAAACCGCGACGACGCGGCCGGCCGCCTCGTCGCCGTCGGCAGCGTTATACCTTGGCCCCGGCCATCGATGACGGCGACCGTCGGGGGCAGCCGATTCTGAGTCATAGCGGACGTTCGCAAGGTCCGCTTTCGGGGCCGGAAACCAAGATTAAAAATCGACCCAGAGCGGTTGCGGACAAGACGCGGCCGATCCCGGCAAGCCCTGAAAGGTCACGGCGTCAGGATTACGACGTTCATGCTCCACGGCGTCAGGGATATGGTTGTAGGCAAGGAAAGTGCGCCATAGTCCGTCGTGACGGGCGCCGCCCAGACGCCGCGTTTGGAGCGATCATAGATCGCCTTGTCATAGGTGGACATGCTGACATCGGAGGCGCTTGTCATCCCCTTGTCGGTCAGCTTGACCGACAGGGTCTTGGCTTCACTGAGATTGAACAGCACCACGGCCGCGCCGGCGCCATGGGTCGCCGCATAGGCGCGCACCGAGGCGTTGCCGGCGCTGGTGAGAGGCAGCACATTTTCACCGTTGCGCGCGACGGCGGAAAACAGCTCGAACGCCCGCGCGGTGGGCAGCGGCGTGCCCAGCGCTGTCACGGGGGCGCTGCTGCAGCCATATTCGGGGGTTCCGTCGGAAAACCCCATGTAGCCGCCGAATGTCTGCCAACCGTAGAGCGACGAACTGAAATTCCCGCCGGATGCGTCCGAGCAGCCGCCGAAGCCCAGCCACCAGGTGGCGCGCGCAACACCCGCCTTCATCAACTCACCCAGCACCTGTCCCGCGAAGAGCGCCTGGGTGATCGACGTGGTCTGCTTGCCGGGGTTGCTGTAGACCGACCCCAGTTCTCCCACATAGATCGGCGTTTCGGCGTGGCCCGCCGCGGAAAGGCCCGCCTTTACCGCCGCGACCTGCGCCGCGAAGTCCTCCGACGCGGAGCCGACCAGGTAGCTGTCGCTCTCCGATCCAGGCGCCTGGGCATAGTAGTGATATTCGACGAAATCATACTTGGCCTGCGACAGGACGATCGGGTCCCACGACGGCGACCAGCCCGGCTCTACGACAACCCCGACCAGGGCGGCCGGATTGGCCGCCTTCATTTGTGGGTAATAGCCGGTCGCCACCGCATTGGCGTAGGTCGTCGCGTCATGCGGCAGGGCGTGCAGATCGTATTCCCATGAGCCGTAGATCTCGTTGCCCACCGTCCAGTGGCTGACCTTGTCACCGTGGGCCAGCGCATAAGCGACCCAGGCCGCCGCTTCGGCCGGATCACCGCCGCCCGTGCAGGCCGCATCCGACCCGTAGTTGACGGTCACCGCCACATCGGGGGCATGGGGCGCCACGATGTCCGAGAAGAAGCTGTCGAAGGTGGCGTTGGCGTCGACGTAGCCGCCGTTGCATTCACTGTTGGTCTGCCAGTGAAACGAATCAGACGCCGATCCGCCAGGCCAGCGCAACGCCGCGATGCCGCCCTTCGTCAGCGCGGCGGCCATGCCTGCCTGGGTGGGGTCGAACCAGTTGGCCATGTTCATGCCTAGGATCTGATCGGTTACCGCGATGGACGGTGATCGGCGGTCGACGGTCACACTGGCCGTCCCAGCGGTCGCGGCCTGGGCTCCGAGGATGAAGACGATCGGCAACATACGCATGAGAGACTTCATCCTGTTCTCCTTGCTCATTCATGACGCGCGGTCGAATGAGCGAATATCCGATAGTCCAGCATCGACATCAACAAGCTGAAGGCGCCGTTCGAGATCGTTTTGCGTGGCCATGCTCTGCCGCCGGAACCTCTGCGTGAAACCCTATCCAGGTTTGTCGCGCCGATGACGAAAGCGCGGAGGGAGGGAGGGCGTAAGCGTGGTTGCAGGGCGCGCTGGGGTTGGGTGTGTCGTAGCCCACTGCCCTTTCGACCGCTGTCCCCCGAGCGGACGTTGGCTTGATGCCGGCAAGCGGAGCCAACGAACTTCCGAGTAGGGTGGAAAGCGGACGCGAGCACCCAACACTCAACGGCCCTTAAAATGTGGGAGACTGGTGGGCTGCCGCCTTCGGATTTGCTTATCGACTAAGCACCGCTAGGACATAGGCTAACGCCAGTAGTACGCAAAAGAAAATCGTTGCCAAAAGGGCCGAAAGCGCAATTCCAATCCAGAAGTACGTCGGGTGCTCACTACGGTGATATTTGGCGCTCCGGACCAATACCGTTCCACTCCGGCAGCCAACATAAACATTCCGCACGCACAGAAAACCGGCACCCCCAGCCAGCAGCATGAATAGGATTGTAAAACAGGATCCCATCGACAGATACTATCGCGTTCTCCTAAACTCAGACAAGGATCGACACCGGCCGCGCGGATTCGGCCGATATCCGGTCATTCGCCGACTTGCTATCCAAGGTCGCGTTTCCGGCAACCCTTCAATGTCCCCTCCTGGCGCGAAGCCGCCGCTCGCGGGTGAGACTTGAGATGCGGCCGGCTGGTGGCGCTATAGAAAACCCCCACGCTCAGAACCGGTAGTTCACCTCAGCCCCGAAGGTGCGGGGCGTGCCGACGATGCCCTGGATGAAACCGAAGGGGTTGGTGAGATCGAATTTGTCGAGGTAGTATTGGCGATCGGACAGGTTGCGGACGTAGCCGGCCACCTCCCACTTCCCGCCCGTCGGCGCGTAGGCGACGCGGATGTTCTCCAGCCAATAGCCGCCCTGGACCGTATAGGGATCGTTGGAGATGTCGAAGAACTGGTGGCTCTTGTAGGTGGCGCTGAACTGGAAATCGATGGCGCCCGAGGCCACCGGAACCCTGTAGTCGATCAGGCCGGCGAACGAGACGTGCGGCGATATCGGCAGTTCGCGGCCGGAAAAATCGGGCTGGGCGGGATCCTTGTTGGCGACGAAGGCGTCGAGGCGGGTGTCGAGCAGGCCGATCTGCGCCGAGGCGGTGAGGGCCTCGAGCGGCCGGACCGTCACCTGCGCCTCGATCCCTTCGGTATGGGCCCTCTGGGCGTTGTCGAGCACATTGACCGGCAGGCCACCGCCGCCCGGCGGCGGCGGGACCAGCACGAACACCTGCAGGTCGCTGTAGCGATTGTAGAAGGCGGAGGCGTTGAGGATCAGCCGGTTGTCCAGGAAGGCCGATTTGACGCCGACCTCAAAGCTCGTCACATGTTCCGGGTTCACGGGCTTCAATTGCAAGGTGATTTCGGCCGGGACGAGGCTCAGAAAACTGCCGTTGAAGTCGCCGCTTTTGAAGCCGGTCGCCACGCTGGCGTAGGCCAGGACATGCGGGGCGAGGCGATAGTCCAGCGCCGCCCGCCAGGAGACGGCGTCATCGCTCAGGCTTTCGGTCGTATTGGCCAGGGTGGTGATCGGGCCGAAATGATCGATGCCGCCCTCCTGGAACTGCACCTGCCCCAGATAGTCGAAGCCCCGATCCTCCTTGGTGTAGCGGGCCCCGAGGGTCAGTTTCAGCCGGTCGGTTAAGGCGTAGTCGCCCTGGGCGAACACCGCGTAGGCGTCGGTGGTCTGATGGCTGTGGTCGAAGGCCTGGAAGGCCAGGCCGTCGCCGACGCCGGGGCCGAAGATGTTGTCGATGTCCAGCAGGATGAAGATCGGCTGGTCCTGCTTTAGGTCCTCGTGCAGGTAGTAGGCGCCGGCCACCCAGTCGTATTTTTCCGTGCTCCGCGCCGCCCGCAGTTCCTGGGTGAAGGTGTTCGAGCGCACTCCGAAATTGATCTCCAGCAGGCGGTTGGGCGAGGCGTCGCTGTCCTCGGGGTGGATCTTGTCGTTGTGCTCGAAGGCGCTGAGCGAGGTCAGGGTGACGGCGCCCAGGTCATAGTCGGCGCGCAGGGAGGCGCCCAGGCTGTTGACCTTCAGGGGGTCCTGGCGATTGAACGAACCGTCGTAGAATCCCTTGGGCGTCCCGTAGCCGAACAGGTCGACGCAGGCGCCGCCGTAGCTGGCGGCGATCGAACACTGGGCGCCGGTGGCCGGGTTGAGATCGCCGATGTGCCGGTATTCGGTGGGGCGATTGTCCACCTGGCCGCCGTGCACGTTGAAGAGCAGGCTCAGAGCGGCCGACGGCTTGAACCGCAGCATGGCGCGGGCGGCCCAGTTGTGGGCCCCGTTTTCGCTGTTGCCGGTCAGGTCGTTGTGAAAAAAGCCCGAGGAGTCGTTGCGCACGAAGGCCAGGCGCCCATCCAGCCCCGGCGCGAGCGGCCCGCTCACCGCGCCCTCGAAGTTGAAGGTGTTGAACGAGCCGTACTCGGCGTGGAGATTGCCGGTGAAATCGTCGGTGGGCTTGTTGGTGATGAAGTTGATCGCCCCGCCACTGGTGTTGCGGCCGTAGAGGGTTCCCTGCGGTCCCTTGAGCACCTCGATGCGGTCGAGGTCGAAAGTCTGGAAGCTCTGCGAGGCCGGGGCGCTCAGATAGACCTCGTCCACATAGATGCCGTTGGGCCCGGCGTTGTTGGTGTCGTAGTCATTGAGGCCGATGCCGCGGATGGTGATGATCGGCTGGTTCCCCGGCCCCGCCACCAGGGCGATATCGACATTGGGCGTCACCGCGCCCAGATCCACCGACGACTTGATCCCCAGGGCCTGGATGTCCTTGGCGCTGAAGGCCTGGATCGAGATCGGCACGTTCTGGATGTTCTCGCTGCGCCGCTCGGCGGTGACCACCAGGGTCTCGACCTCGGTGGCCTGGGAGGTGTCGGCCCTCGCGGCGGCGGCGGCGGCCGAGCCACCCCACGCCATCGGAGCGCACAGCGACGCCCCCGCCAAGAGCGCCAGCCTGGCCGCACGGTTGCTGATGATCGACATGTCTATTTCCCCCTCTCGCGGACCCTCGCGGCCCCGTTGATGTTCGCCTCCGCCTGGACGCGCGCCGCCGTCACGCCGCCAGAAAACGCATCTTTTCCACCGGCTCCAGCATCGGCGCCCGCGCCTTCAACACCGCCAGGGCGCCATCGGCGGCGTCCAGGGTCTCGTCGATGTCGGCGGCGGTCATCGCCGCGTTGAGGAACATGTTGTGCCACGGGTGGACATAGACGCCGCGTTTGAGCATTTCGCTGCCAAAGCAGAAGCCCTGGCGCAGGTCCGGGTCGTCCTCCAACAGGAAGAGCGGCATGGTCACCGGCCCGCTCTGGCGCAGATGAAGGCCGTGGGCGTCGGCGCGCTCGGCCAGGCCGGCGCGCAGCCGCTCGCCCAGGGTCTCGATGTGTTCGAGATAGTCGGTTTCCCGCACCCGCCGCAGGGTGGCCAGGGCCGCCGCCATGGGGGCGGCCTGGAACCAGAACGAGCCGGTGGCGAAGATCCTGGTCGCCGCCCGCCTGGCCGTCTCCGAGCCCAGCAGGGCCGAGATCGGATGGCCGTTGGCGATGCATTTGCCCCAGGTCGACAGGTCCGGCGCCACCCCTACCTTCGACCACGAGCAGTCGCGGGCGATGCGCAAGCCGGCCCGCACGTCGTCCACCACCAGCAGGGCGCCGGCGGCATCGCAGATGTCCCGCGCCCGCCGGGCATAGTCGATGTTTGGCAAGGCCTGATCGACGAAGGCGTCGTGCTTGAGGGGAGCGGCGAAGATGGCCGCCAGGTCGTCCCCCGCGGCGGCGGCCGCCGCCTCCAGGCTGGCCACGTCGTTGTAGTCGCACATCACCTGGTTGGCCTTGTCCTGCGGGGTCGTCCCCGCCGGCCGCTGGGCGCACCAAGGCGCCGCCCCGTGATAGGCCCCCCGGGCCAGGATCACCGTCTTGCGCCGCGTATGGGCCCTGGCGATCATCAGGGCCATCAAGGTGGCGTCGGCCCCGTTCTTGCAGAACATCGCCCAGTCGGCGTGACCGACCATGGCGGTCATCGCCTCGGCCAATTCCACCATCAGGCCGGTGGGGCCGGTCAGGGTGTCGCCCTGGGCCAACTGGCGGTTGAAGGCGGCGTCGATCTCCTCGTCGCCATAGCCGAACAGGTTGGGGCCATAGGCGCACATGAAATCGAGCAATTCGTTGCCGTCGGCGTCCCACAGCCTGGCGCCCTTGCCGCGCGAGAAGAACTGCGGATAGTCGTCGGGAAGCAGCCTCACCGACTGGTGGCCGCACACGCCGCCGGGAATCACCGCCTCGGCCCGCGCCCGCAGTTCCCGATCCTTGCTGTTGGGGCGCGCCATCGCCGCCTCCGCCAAAAGATAGCTTTGACTAGCACAATGGGACGGCTATTGGCTCGCGTCAACATCGCCGGCGAAAGGCGGCGGCCAGAGGAGAGGCCCATCGGCATGACCACCGCGACCGCTCCGCCCTCGGCCCTGAAGCAGCCCTGCCAGGACCGCGCCGTCGCCACCTATGAGCGCCTCCTCGATGTCGCCGGCGCCCTTCTGGGCGAGGTCGGCATCGAACGCATTTCCACCAATCTGATCTGCGCCCGCGCCGGCATGACCCCGCCGGCCCTCTACCGCTATTTCAAGGACAAGTACGCGGTGCTGGAGGCCCTCGGCCGGCGCCTCATGGACCGGCAGAACACCGTCCTCTTCGCCTGGCTGGAGCGGACCACGCCCCTGGGCCTGGCGGCCCTCGGCGAGGGGACGGAGGATCTGCTGCGCGCCACCGCCGCCGTCACCGCCGCCGAACCGGGCGCCATCTGGACCCTGCGGGCTCTGCGCGCCGTTCCCCAGCTCGCCCATGTCCGCATCGCCTCCCATCGCCTGGTCACCGGCAAGATGGCGGAGGCCTACGCCCCGCTGCTGCCGCGCCTTCCCCGCGAGGTGCTGTGGCGGCGCCTGCGCATCTCGGTGGAATACGGCTTCGCCACCGACGAAATGCTCAACGAGGAGACCCTGATCGCCCGCGACGATCTCCTGGCCGACGCCGCCGCCATCCTCCGCCACGCCCTCACGCCATGACGGGGCCGACCTACCGCGCCGCTCTGAGCATCGGCCACAGCGTTGGAAAGTCGCCGGCCTGAATCTCACCCATGACCTCGAAGCCGTGTCGCTCGTATAACGGCACATTCTTGGGGTTGGAGCTCTCCAGGAAGGCCGGCAGGCGCGCCTCGTCCACGACCTTGAGGGCGTGTTTCAGCAGGGCCGAGCCGACGCCTCGGCCCTGGCGGGCCGGATCGACCCCGATCATCGGCAGGTACCAGTGGGCAGCGGTCGGGTGATAGACGGCCATCTGCTCCAACGTTCCATAGACCCCGTCTCGGGCGGCCGGCGCGACGGTGGATTCGATCAGGTCGGCCAAGGCCTGCTGGTCCGGTTCGACGCCGGGCGGCAGCCACAGCGCCGCGCCCTCGCCGTCCTCGGCCCTATGGGCCGCGCCGTGTTCGAACGCCCGCCCGCCAAAAGCCCGGGCGAAGCGGGGAAAGCTGGCCAGAAAGGTGTGCGCGTCGGGCCACAGATGTCTCGTCACGGGGTCGCCGGAAAAGGCAAGAACGAGGACATCGACCACCGCGTCGATCTCGTCGTCTCCCGCCGTTGAGATCGCCGCTGGGGTCAATGTCGCGCCCTCCTTCTTCCCATCGGCCGCTGTTGGTGGGGGCGACCACAACCGCCCGCCCGGCCTCGGTCAGACGAGTATAACGGCGCCCGTGCCCATCCGACAGAGGCCGACGGCCCTGGCGTGTGTCTCGGCGCCGCGGCCCCTCTCACCCGCCCAGATAGCGGTCGAACCAGCCCACGATGCGGTCGCGCAGGTCGTGGACATGGTCGGGCTGGCGCAGGGCGTGGCCCTCGCCGGGGTAGATGACCAGGGAGGTCGGCACGTTCATGGCCAAAAGGCCGCGCCAGAACTCCATCGACTGGGGGGCGGGGCATTCCAGGTCGCGCTCGCCCACATAGAGGAAGGTCGGTGTCCTGGCGTTCTTGATGAAGTTGATCGGCGAGGCGGCGTTGTAGATGGCCGGATCGTCATAGGCCGAGGCGCCGAAGAAGGGGATCATCCACCGATCGATGCCGTTCTCGCCGTAGTAGCTGATCCAGTTGGCCAGGCCCGCCCCGGCCACGGCGGCGTGGAACCGCTTGCTGTGGGTCACCGCCCACATGGCCATGAACCCACCGTAGCTGTGACCGTAGACGCCCAGGCGTTTGTCATCGACGGGGGCGACCTTTTCCACCGCGTCGACGCCGGCCAGAATGTCGGCGAGGTCGCCGCCGCCGAAATCGCGGATATTGGCCCGGGTGAACGCCTCGCCCTGGCCATAGCTGCCGCGCGGGTTAGGTTCGAAGACGAAATAGCCCCGCGCCACCAGATCGCGCACCGTGCCGTGCGAAACGAACCCCGGCTGGGCCGCCGAACTGGGCCCCCCATGGACGACGGTGATCATCGGGCGCCTGCCCCCGGCCGCCTGGCGCGGCGCGAGCAGCCAGCCCTGCAGGTCGAAGCCGCCGTTCCGCCACGTCACCTCGCGGGCGGCGACTTGCGGGGCGAGGGCGTCGTTGTCGTGGGTGATCGGGGCCATGGCGGCGAGGGGGCCGGCGACGATGGCCGGGGCGTGCTCGAAATCCTCCCTGACCGCCACGCCTCGATCGGCCTCGGCCCCCAGGGCGATCTGGCCGTTGAACGGCGCCCCACTCAGGCTCGCCGGCGCCGACCACAGGGTGTTGACCGCGCCGGTGGAGGGATCGACCGACGCCACCACGGTCTGGCCGCCAACCAGGGCGGTCGCCAGGGGCCGTTTGGCCCGCCAGGCCAGGGAGGTGAAGGTTCCCTTCCAGCCGGGCGTCACGTCTCTCGGCTCGCCGCCGGCCAGCGGCACGATGTAAAGATCGCCCCCTACAGGCCCAAAATCGCTCATCAATCCGCCGATGAACATCACCCGCTTTCCGTCCGGCGAGACGCGCGGATAGTCCATCTGGACCTTGGGGGCGGCGATGGTCCGCATCGCCCCGCTGGCCAGATTGACGGCGACCAGCCTGGCCACCCACCAGTTGTTGTCGCCGTTGCCCGCCGCGGCGGTGGCGACGAAGCCGCGACCGTCCGGCGTCCAGTCGTATTCGTAGACGAAGGTGTCGGCCGGTGAAACGTAGCGCGCCTCGCCGCCGGCGGCGCCGACCACGGCGATCCGCTGTTCGTCGTTCGTCTCGCCGATCTCGCCGACCTGCGGCGCGCCGGCCTCGACCGCCCCGGTTCGCTTGCGGGCGCCGGGCGTGGCCAGCAGGGCGATGGCGGTCCCGTCCGGCGACCAACGCGGCGTCGCCGCCAGGCCCTTGATCGTCGCGACGAGGCGCACCTGGCCTTGTTGGGCGATCCGCAGGGTGGCGGTCAGAGTCTCGGGGTCAATGGCCAGAAAGGCCAGCTTGGCGCCGTCGGGCGACCACGCCGGCCCGGCATATTCGCAGGTGGGGCAGGGGTCGAATTGCTGGACGATCTGGCCGTCGCTCGCCTGGCGCACCACCACCGTCCGATGCGGTTCCCTAGCCTCCTCGCCGGTGGCCGAATATTCCACCGCCGCCACCCGCGTCCCCGCCGGCGACAGGGCCAGATCCCGGTACTGGCGAACCACAGGCGGCGGCGAAACCGCCGGCGCGGTGGGAATGGCGAGCATGATGGTCCCTCTTTTTTTGCCGCTTCTATCCCATCGCCGCGTAGATCATCAGCCCCGTCGCCACCGCCAGGTTGAGGCTGTCGGCGCGTCCGCGCATGGGGATTTTGACGGCGAGGTCGCAGATGGCTTCCAGCTCGGGCGACAGGCCGGCCTGTTCGGGGCCCATCAGGATCAAGGCTGGCCGGCGATATTCGACGGCGCGAAAATCGGTCGTGGCGGTGAGCAGGGCGCCGACCACCTCGCCCGGCCACCCCCTTCGCCAGGCGATGAAATCCTCGGTCCCGCAGCGCGCGATCCTGACCGCGAAGATCGAGCCCATGGTGGCGCGCACCGCCTCCACCGAATAGGGATCGCAGCAGTCGCCGATCAGGATGACGGCGCCGCAGCCCGCCGCGTCGGCCGTCCGCACGATGGTTCCAAGGTTGCCCGGGTCGCGCACCGCCTGGAGGGCCACCCAGCATCGCGCCGCCGCCGGATCGAGGTCGGCCAGCGGCGTGAAGCTCTGTTCGAACACCCCCAGCACCGTCTGCGGATTGTCGCGGCGGGAGATCTTGGCGAGGATGGCCGGCGTCACCTCGACGGTCTCGCGCGAGACGGCGGCGGCCCGCCGAAACAGCGGATGGTCGAGGGCCGAGGGGCCATGCAGCAGCAGGCGCGGCGCCCGGCCGAGCTCCACCGCCTCGGCGACGATCTTCAGGCCCTCGGCGAGAAAGAGGCCGCCCTCGTCGCGCCCCTTTCGCGAATGGAGGGCCCGCGCCGCCTTGACCGAGGCATTGGTCAGCGACGTGATCGCCCGCCCGCTCAAGTCCCACCCTCCCTGGGCGCGCTCCAGCGAGCGAAGAAGGAAAGGCCGGCCCCGCGCTCGCCGCTCTCCTCCATCAAAGCCAGTTCGCCCCAGTCGATCGCGCCGCCCCGCCCCTTCAGCGCGTCGGCGATGAGGCCGGCCAGGGCCAGGCCCGAGAGCCGCTCCGAATAGGCGTTGAGGAGAAGGAAGGAAGCGTGGTCGGAGAGAAGGGCCGCGCAGCCGGCGACCAGGGCCGGCAGATCCTCGTGAAGGCGCCACACCTCGCCGGCCGGCCCCCGCCCGTATTTCGGCGGATCGAGGACGATGCCGTCGTAGCGCGAACCGCGGCGCACCTCCCGCTGGACGTATTTACGCGCATCCTCGCAGATCCATCGCACCGGGGCGCGGGCCAGCTCGGCCACGGCGGCGTTGTCCCGCGCCCAGCCCACCGCCTTCTTCGAGGCGTCCACGTGGGTCACTTTCGCGCCCCGGGCCGCCGCCACGAGGCTGGCGACTCCGGTATAGCCAAACAGGTTCAACATATTGAAGGCGGTTCCTAATGCGGCGAGACGCGCGTCGAGCCATTCCCAGTTGGCGGCCTGTTCGGGAAAGACGCCCAGGTGGCGAAAGGGGGTGAACCGCCCGTGAAAGCGCACCTCCCGCCACGCCATGGGAAAGGTTTCCGGCAAGGGGCGGGCGAACCGCCAATGCCCGGCCTCTTCCTCCTCGCCCCCCTCGAACACCGCGTCCGCCCGATCCCACGCCTCGCGGCCAAGGCGGGGCGCCCAAAGGCACTGCGCCTCCGGGCGGACCACGGTGTACGGCCCATACCGCTCCAGCTTGCGCCCCCCGCCGCTGTCGACAAGCCCATGATCGGCCCAGGCGGCGGCGCGCAAGGCCACCGGCTCGGCCGCGATCGAGGGGGAGGGGAGGGAGGCCATCACTCCACCAGGGCGAATCGGTCACCTTCCAGGCGATAGAGGGCGCCCGCGGCGATGCCGAAGCGGAAGCCGGCCAATTCCAGCCGCCCGTCCGCCACCGCCGCCGCGATCCACGGAAAAGTCAGGCAGTTGGCCAGGGACACCCGCACCACCTCGTCCTCGTAGTGGGCCAGGATCTCGGCCGGGGACAGCCCCTCGGCGACGGGCGCCATGGCCGGCCGGGCGATCTCCATCCACGAGGCGATGAAGTCTCGCGCCTCCGGCGGCGCGCCCTCGACCATGGCTTTCACACCGCCGCATTGGGCGTGCCCCAGGACGATCAGCCGCGACACTCCCAGCACCCGCACCCCGTATTCCAGGGCGGCGCTGGTGCCGTGATAGGCGCCGTCCGGCTGATAGGGCGGGACCAGCCCCGCCACATTGCGGACCACGAACATCTCGCCCGGGCCCGCCCCGAAAACCGTCTGCGGGTCGACGCGAGAATCGGAACAGGCCACCACGAGGGTCGCCGGCGCCTGCCCCTTGGCGGAGAGGGCCTCGTAGCGCGCCTTGTCGGCCGGCCACGCTCGGGCGCGGAACCGGCGATAGCCTTCGATGAGCGGGTCCATGCCCGGCTTTTCGCGCGACGGCGGCGCCGATGTCAAAGGAGGCTCAACGCGGCGCGCCAGCGGCGGTCATGATCTCGGCCTTGGTCTGGGAACTCACGGCGCCCCCGCCTTTCGGCTTCAGGGTGGATTGAGGAACGCTGACCAGTTTGCCGTCGATTTCAATCACGATCATCGCGCCCCGCGAGGCTTCGGCCAGACTCTGAACGGTTCCCAGTCTCGCCCCGGTTCTGTCGCTGACGACCGCGCCCACCTTGAAGGCCGGCGCCGGCGCGACGATCGGCGCGGGGACGGGCACCGGCTGCGCCTGAACGGCGAAAGCGAGGGCGAAAGCCGCCGAGGCGGCGATACAGGTGAAGACACGAGACATTCGTTCGCTCTCCCACACGGTTTCAGAGCGCAACCCGACCGGGGCGGCAAGGTTCCTTCGAGCGCCGAGGCGAGTCTGGCGATTTGGCCGCTTGCGACTATCCAAGCCAGGCGTTTGGCCGTATATGCGCGCCGCCACGGCGACCGCGCCGGCGGCGTAGCAACCTATAGGGGGCGTCTCTTATCATGAGTCTCGTGCTCGAACTGGTGATTGTCGCCGGCCTGCTGGCGGTGCTCTATGGCGTGGTGCAGACCGCGAGCCTGCTGAAGGCGTCGGCCGGCAACGCGCGGATGCAGGAGATCGCGGCGGCGATCCAGGAGGGCGCCCAGGCCTATCTGCGCCGCCAGTACGCGACCATCGCGGCGGTTGGGGTGGTGATCCTGATCGCCATCCTTCTCCTGCTCGGCTGGCGCGAGGCGCTGGGCTTCTTCATCGGCGCGGTGCTGTCGGGCCTGGCCGGATTCGCCGGCATGCTGATTTCGGTCAGGGCCAATGTGCGCACCGCCCAGGCGGCGTCCGAGAGCCTGGCCAGGGGCCTGTCGCTCGCCTTCCGCTCCGGCGCCGTGACCGGCATGCTGGTGGCGGGTTTCGCCCTGTTGGGCGTGGCCGGCTATTACGCCGTGCTGACCGCCGGCATGGGCCTCGAGAACACCAGCCGCGACGTGGTCGATTCCCTGGTGGCGCTGGGCTTTGGCGCCTCGCTCATCTCCATCTTCGCCCGCCTCGGCGGCGGCATCTTCACCAAGGGCGCCGATGTCGGCGGCGACATGGTCGGCAAGGTCGAGGCTGGCATTCCCGAGGACGACCCGCGCAACGCCGCCACCATCGCCGACAACGTGGGCGACAACGTCGGCGACTGCGCCGGCATGGCGGCCGACCTTTTCGAGACCTATGCGGTGACCACCGTGGCCACCATGGTTCTGGCGGCGATCTTCTTTCGCGGCACGCCGGTGGTCGCCGCCATGATGCTGCTGCCCCTGGCCATCTGCGGGGTATGCATCGTCACCTCCATCGTCGGCTCGTTCGCGGTGCGCCTGGGCAAGGGCGCCAACATCATGGGCGCTCTCTATCAGGGCCTGATCGTCACTGGCGTGCTGTCGGTGGGGGCGGTGTGGTGGGTGATCCACAGGCTGGTTCCCGCCGATGGGGTCACGGTGCTGGGCAAGATCGTCAGCCCCAACGCCCTCTTCTATTGCGGCCTGGTGGGCCTGGCGGTGACCGCGGCCATCGTGGTGATCACCGAATTCTACACCGGCACCAACTTCCGGCCGGTGAAGTCCATCGCCAAGGCGTCGGTCTCCGGTCATGGCACGAACGTCATCCAGGGCCTGGCCATGTCGCTGGAATCCACCGCCGGGCCGGCCTTGGTGATCATCGTCGGCATCGTCGCGACCTTTCAGTTCGCCGGCCTGTTCGGCGTCGCCATCGCCACCACCACCATGCTTTCCCTGGCCGGATTCATCGTCGCCCTGGACGCCTTTGGGCCGGTGACCGACAACGCCGGCGGCATCGCCGAGATGGCCGGGCTGCCCGGCGAGGTGCGCATCGTGACCGACGCCCTGGACGCGGTCGGCAACACCACCAAGGCGGTGACCAAGGGCTACGCCATCGGCTCGGCGGGCCTGGGGGCCCTGGTCCTCTTCGCCGCCTACACCCAGGACCTGAAATACTTCGCCGGCGATCCCACCCAGTTCCCCTTCTTCGCCGGCCTGGGCAATGTGGCCTTCGACCTGTCCAACCCCTACGTGGTGGTGGGCCTGCTGTTCGGCGGCCTGCTGCCGTTCCTGTTCGGCGGCCTGTCGATGACCGCCGTCGGCCGCGCCGCCGAGGCGGTGGTGGCCGAGGTGCGCCGGCAGTTCAAGGAAAACCCCGGCATCATGACCTACGAGGTCAAGCCGGAATACGGCCGCGCCGTGGACATCCTCACCCGGGCGGCGATCAAGGAGATGATCGTCCCGTCCCTGCTGCCGGTGGCCTCGCCCATCGTCCTTTTCGTCGTCATCGACGCCATCGCCGGCAAGTCTCAGGCGTTCTCGGCCGTCGGCGCCATGCTGATGGGGGTGATCGTCACCGGCCTCTTCGTGGCCATCTCCATGACCTCGGGCGGCGGGGCGTGGGACAACGCCAAGAAGCTGATCGAGGAAGGCCACTATGGCGGCAAGGGCTCGGAGGCGCACAAGGCCGCCGTCACCGGCGACACGGTGGGCGATCCCTACAAGGACACCGCCGGCCCAGCCGTCAATCCGATGATCAAGATCACCAACATCGTCGCCCTGCTGCTGCTCGCGGTGCTGGCGCACGGGGCCATCCGGTAGCCGCGAAGCGTGGCTCTGGATGCGGTCGCGAAAGGCCGATGTCGCGATCTAGTGCCCGGGATCGTCGGGGTGCGAGCCCGGCGTCTGGTTCTGGTCCGGCGGCAGGGCGCTCACCGAGCTGATGCTGCCGATCAGCTGTTCGAGAACGGTCATTTCGCGACCGCGCGTGGGCGTCTCGCGGCCATTGTAGGCGACGATTCGCCCATCCTTGAGCGTATAGGTGTTCACCGCCGTCACCTGCTCGGTTCCCTTGTCGAACCCGATCGCCACCACGTCGCGTTTGGCGATGCGCGGGTGATAAAACGCCGTCTTGGTGGAGACCTGGGATATATAGAACCAGGTGTCCTTGTCGAAGGTCCCGATGGCGGTGGGCGATCCGAGCCTGGCCAGCACGGTGGCGCGGGTGTCCTCCCCGACCTTGACGTCGGCGGGCGCCTGTTCGACGGCCTGAAAGCCTTGAAAGGTGTTCACCGGCATGCAGGCGGCGAGGCCCAGAAGGCTGGTCGAGAGGGCGCCGACGATGGCCGTGGTGCGGAACATGGCTTTGAAAAACCTTATCTACCGATCCCGCGGTCTTTGACCTGGAGCCGCGGGCCTCCTAGTTCAGTGCGCCACAATAGCGCCCTCCCGCGGCGAAAGCGAGGCAAACCCATGTTTCTCGACCGGCGGCTGGCCAGAAGATCGGCCAAGAGCGTGGCTCGGCGACTCTACGACACGGCGGTGGCGCGGGGCCGGTCCCCGGCTCTCTACGCCACCATGGGCGCGCCCGACACGATCGAGGGGCGATTCGAAATTCTGACCCTGCACGTCATCCTTCTCATCGACCGGCTCAAAGGCGAAAACCCACAGGCCGCCGCCCTGCGTCAGGCCCTGTTCGACGTCTATCTGAGCGATCTCGACGGCGCCCTGCGCGAAATGAGCGTGGGCGACCTGGCGATGGGCAAGCGGATGCGGAAACTGGGCGAAGCCTTCTATGGCCGGGCCCGCGCCTACACCGACGGGTTCGCCTCTTTTCCCGACCTCGCGAAGCTCGAGGAGGCGATCGCGCGGATCGTCCTGGACGGCGCGGCGGGCGCCGATCCAAGCCAGCTGGCGGCTTACGCCGCGCGGAGCCGAGACAGTCTCGCGACGGCCGAGACCAACGCCCTGCTCACCGGAGAGGTCGCATGGCCCGCGCCGTGAGCGTCGCCGCCGCCTGGCCCTTGCCGCTGCCGTGGAGCGATATTCACCGCGCCGCCGCGCCGCTGCATCTGGTCGCCGGGCCGGACACCTTGGCGCGCGTCGCCCGGGCCATCGGGGCCGAGGCCGTGACCCGTCTCGAGGCGGATCTGACCTTGCGCCCGTGGCTTGACGGCGTCGAGATCGCCGGTCGGGTCGAGGCCGTGGTCACGCGAATTTGCGGCGTGACGCTGGAGGCGTTCGACGAGCGGGTCACCGAGCCCCCTCTGTCGGTTCGGGTCGTCCCCGCCGGCAGCCCCAACGCGCCCCAAGCCCAGGGGCGAGACCTCATCGTCGATCTTGAGGCGGAGGAGCCACCGGACGAACTGACCGGAGACGCCCTGGATATCGGCGCCTACGTGGTGGAGCATCTGGCGCTCGCCCTCGATCCCTTCGCGCGCAAGCCGGGCGCCGTTTTCGCGCCGCCCGCGGCGTCCGCCCGCCCCTCGCCGTTCGCCGGGCTGACCGCCGTGAAGCCTCGGCCCACGAAAGGTTGATCCGAGCGCGGCGCCGCCGGCGCGGCTTGCATCGCGCGCCCCCGCCTGTATCGTCCGCCCGCCTCGCCCGACGAGGTTCCAAAAGGAGTTGAAAGCGCCGCCTTGCCCGATCCGTTGGTGATCTCGATCGACGCCATGGGAGGCGATCACGGCCCCGCGGTGGTCGTGCCGGGCGTCGCTCGCGCGACCAAGTTCCTGCCCGTCGGCGGGGTGCGCTTTCTGTTGCACGGGAAAGAAGCTGACCTGAACCAGGCGCTGGTCCGGTTTCCAGCGGTGGCGGAACTTTGTCAGGTGCGACACACCGATCTGGTGATCACCATGGACGCCAAGCCCGCCCACGCCATGCGCCGCGGAAAGGGCGCCTCCATGTGGAACGCGGTCGAGAGCGTTCGGGCGGGCGAGGCTCATGCCGCCGTTTCGGCCGGCAACACCGGCGCGTTGATGGCCATTTCGCGGCTGCTGCTGCGCATGACCGCCGACCTCGACCGACCGGCTCTGGTGGCCAACTGGCCGACCCTGCGCGGCATCACCGCCGTGCTGGATGTGGGGGCCAATGTGGTCTGCGACGCCGAGCGGCTGGTGGAGTTCGCGGTCATGGGCGCGGCGTATCACCGCGCCGTGCACCATTCGCGGCGGCCGAGCGTGGGATTGCTCAACGTCGGCACCGAGACCGAGAAGGGTCACGAGGATGTCCGCGGCGCCGACCGCCTGCTGCGAAACAACACGTTCGACTTCGAGTATCTCGGATTCGTCGAGGGCGACGACATAGCCAAGGGGGCGGCGGATGTCATCGTCACCGACGGCTTTACCGGCAATGTCGCCCTCAAGACGGCCGAAGGCCTGGCCCGGTTTTTCCGCGCCGAGCTTCGCAAGACGTTCACCGCCAGCGCCCTGGCGAAATTGGCCGCCCTCATCGCCCGCCGCTCGCTCAAGAAGATGGGCGAGCGGCTCGATCCCGGTTCGATCAACGGCGGCCCTTTTCTCGGATTGAACGGAATCGTGGTCAAAAGTCACGGAAGCGCCGACGCGCGCGGCTTTGCCACCGCCATCCGCCTGGCCGCCGATCTCGCCGGCAGCGACTTCGCCGCCGAAATCGACCGCAATCTCGGGCGCCTGGCCGCGGCGCCGGCCGCCGGGACCGAGGAAAGAGCAACCGCGTGAAGCCTGTCCTGCGTAGCGCCGTAACCGGTGTCGGAAGCTATCTGCCGGTCGAGGAGGTCACCAACGACGACCTCGCCAAGGTCGTCGACACCAGCGACGCCTGGATCTTCGAGCGCACGGGCATTCACTCCCGCCGGCGCGCCGGAGCGGAGCAATGCACCTCCGATTTGGCGGTCGCGGCGGCCAGGGCCGCCCTGGCCGCCGCCGGCCGCGCGCCCGCCGATATCGATCTGATCGTCGTCGCGACCACCACGCCCGATCTCACCTTTCCGGCCACCGCGACCATCGTCCAACGCAAGCTCGGCGTGCCGATATGCGTTGCCTTCGACGTTCAGGCTGTCTGTTCGGGTTTCGTCTACGCCTTGGCGGTGACCGACAACTTCGTCGCCCGAGGGCTGGCGAAGTGCGCCCTGGTCATCGGCGCGGAGACCATGACCCGCCTGATGGACTGGACCGATCGCGGGACCTGCGTCCTGTTCGGCGACGGGGCCGGCGCGGTCATTCTCGAGCCTTGCCAAGGCGAGGGGGCGACAACCGATCGCGGCATTCTCGGGTTTTCGCTGCGCGCCGACGGGACCAAGCAGGACCTGCTCTACGTCGATGGAGGGCCTTCCGCCACCGGCACGGTGGGCAAGCTTCGCATGCAGGGAAACCAGGTTTTCCGACACGCCGTGGTGAACATTACCGAGGCCGTTGTCGCCGCGGCCGGCGCGGCCGGCATCGAGATGTCGCAGGTCGACTGGTTCATTCCGCATCAGGCCAACCAGCGGATCCTGGAAGGGGTGGCGCGGCGCCTGGGCATCGACGGCACCCGGGTGATTTCCACCGTCGGTTCGCACGCCAACACCTCGGCGGCGTCCATACCCCTGGCCCTGGCGCAGGGTGTCGCCGACGGCCGGGTCAAACCTGGGCAATTGCTGCTCCTGGAAGCGATGGGCGGCGGCTTGACCTGGGGCGCGGTCGTTCTGCGCCTCTAATCGATCGTTGGATCGGGGGCTCGGAAGCCTTTGACTTGACGCAACAAACGGCGGCGTGCACCTTGCCTTGGCGGCGCTGACAGGGATTCCCATGAACGACCGAACACTGACCCGGGCGGATCTCACCGATGCGCTTCACGACGAGGTGGGCCTCACGCGTCAGGACTGCGCGGGCCTGGTGGAGCGCACCCTCGATCTGTTGGCCGAGGCGATGCAGCGGGGCGAAACCGTCAAGCTATCGGGCTTTGGCGTCTTTCAGGTTCGCGCCAAGCGTGAGCGCATGGGGCGCAATCCGAAAACCGGCGCGCCGGCGGCCATCGCTCCGCGGCGGGCGATCGGCTTTCACGCCTCGCAGGTGATCAAGACGCGCATCGATCGAGCCTTGGCCAAATCGGGATAGCGCGATGGCCAAGGGGCCGGAAGCCTTCCGAACCATTTCCGAGGCCGCGGCGGAACTCGGGGTCGCCCAGCATGTGTTGCGCTTCTGGGAGACCAGGTTCGCCTTCGTGCGGCCGATGAAGCGCGCCGGCGGGCGGCGTTTTTACCGCCCGCGCGATATCGCCATCCTGGCCAATGTGCACCGCCTGCTTCACCGCGAAGGCTACACGATCAAGGGCGTGCAGAAGCTGCACCGCGATCTTGGGTTGAAGAGCCTGGCCGGCGCCGGTTGGCCGATCGCCGAGCCGCCGGCGCCCCCGGGGTTGGCAAAACCTCGGCGCGCGATCGGTTCGCCAGGTTCCGCGGCCCATTCAGGGCTGGAAGCCGCGCTCGTGGCGCTGGAGGCGGCCAAGGCGCGCCTCGATGGCCTGCTTGGCGCGCCCTGACCCGCGCCGGATTTGCGATTGCCGCACCCCGGCGGCCTCACTATAAGGGCGCTCCTTCCTGCATCGGAGCGTGGCGCAGCCTGGTAGCGCACTTGACTGGGGGTCAAGGGGTCGCAGGTTCGAATCCTGTCGCTCCGACCATTTTCGCCCGATACGGGCGCAAGCAGGGACGG